>JALWQP010000039.1 GCA_027083045.1 Desulfurococcales archaeon | reverse complement strand
ACACATAGGTATGTGAAGTGATGGCTGGAATGAAGTGCAAGGCACTAATTGTACCGCTGACTAGATGTTTTATCTTTGATTTTATTGAGGATTGGCGTAGGAATGTATATGGGGTTCTGAGCAGTATTTCGCCATATATTGATGTGGAAGTATGGCCTGAGGTCCTGAAGCTTCCGATGTCTTGTTTTGATTGGTCTAGGAAACAGTATGTTGGGCCATGTATACTCGATTATCTCGCGGACATATTTCGGGATCTTAGGGATGGCGGTGTTTTCGTTATTGGTGTCGGATACATAGATGCTTACGATGAAGGCCTTAACTTCGTGTTTGGGGAAGCCTCCCCATCTAGAGGCATAGCTTTTGTATCCGCTCAAAGACTTGATCCAGTGTTTTATTCTGCTAGCAAGTATGCTGGTAAAAGATATGATCTCTATGTCGAGCGTGTGTCGAAAGAAATTCTTCATGAATTAGGGCATTTACTAGGACTTGGGCACTGCAGTGATCCTAGATGTGTTATGAGCTTCAGCAACTCTGTCTTTGAAGTTGATTATAAGACAATGTATTATTGTGAAAGATGCTCTACTAAAATAGCTGAAGTTTTAAGTCAGATATAGTATTATATGTCGAGGACAAAATATGCTTTCCAGCCCTCATCATCTTTAATTATTCTCATTAAATGATATGTTACTGCTTTAACTTCCACGCGTGCCTCGTGCTTCTCTGGATTGAACTCTTCTCCATAGCAGACCCCCTCAATAATATATGTGAAATCATTCTCCTGTCTCGTGATCTCTACCCTCTTCACTACTACTCGGCTACACATGACATTATTGCTGTAATATATGTAGAGTAATTCCTCCAGCCATCTATATAGCAGGCTCTCAAGATCAAAGCCATTAGCTTCCACGCTGAAATATTTCGACGGCATTACTAGAGCAGTATCTGTCATCGTCTCAAACAAGGCCAGCCCAGCATTTTCATAGAGTTCCGGCAGACTTGCCCCATATGCTTTTATATAAACATCAGCTGGATGATCAAGGAATTCAAACTTCTTTTTACTAGCCATACTCTGTTCACCTGGTATTAGAAATATTCCATAATAAATAGTTAATAACAAAAAACCCTATTTCGGATGCTTACTTCTTCATTAATCCAATTACTATGCCTATTAAGAACCCCAGCGTTACAGGCCCTACCATCAGCAGGCCCAGCGTTCCCAGGAACCCGAGTATGATGTTCTTAAATTCGACAGCGGTCATTCCTAGTTTTGTCAGGAAGTCCTGTATGCTTCCTCCCAGACTCCACACGTTGAGCACAGCTCCGATTATCAAAATTGCGATAAATGCAACAATGTATTTCGCCATTTTGGCCATCACATAACCCAGCGCTACCCCCATGATAATCTCGATGATAATTGCTATTGCGACCTGCGGGTTCGATAATGCTGAGTGTATAAAATCCGACAAAGCTGTTGTAGTTATATTTCCTGTCGTATTTGCTCCTAATTCATAGAAGGACAACATTGAGAACATACACTTTCACCTCAGTACTAGATTGCCGGTGTCATTTATTAGTTTTTGTCTACTAGTTCCTTAAATAAAAATAAATATTCCTGAACCAACAAATAGCGTGATTTGCCTATTTGTTGGATTGTCCTCCCATAAAGTATTTCTTGTATTTCTCTAATGCTTCTTCAACAAACCTTATTATCTCTTCATCGTCTGCGTATTTCTTTTCTTCAAGTTCTTTATTGACTGTTATGACGTATGTGTCGAGGTAATAACGAATGAATTCTTTCAGGTCCGCCAATTTCTTCAGCTCTACTTCAAGAGCCTCAGAGCTCATGCACTGTTTATAGCATGTTTCAAGACTTCCCAGCACCCCCGCAAATCTTATGGCGAGTGTCTTGAGTTCATCGATTACTTCTTTTAACCTAAGTCTATAGTATAGGTAACCAGACTCGATCTTTAGATAATAGAATCTCTTATCCCATAATTCCCTGCTATCGACGTCTTTGCCATATTGTCTTTCAAGCTCATCGTATCTTAGCCCTTTTTGAACGAGCTCTTTTAATGCTTGGAGATAGTTGATATGGTGTTTTTCGGCGTATTGTTCGATGAGCACACGTATGTTTTCGGGTAATTCTTCCCCCTCTTTAGTTCTTCCACTAAATATTTTTAGCTTCAATGTACCGTATCGCCTCATTTTTCCTCTGAGAAAACAGTATAGTGTAGCGTAGCTAAACGTCTTTCCCAAGTAGATCTAGAATGTATCTTATGAAATTTATAGCATTTATAAACGTTTTCCTTCCTTTTTCGCTTATTTTATAAAGTGTCTCACCATCTGTTTTTACTTGATTTACTAAACCTTCACGTGACAGGCGATATATGACGGTATAAACGGTGACTGTTGCCGGCTTATATGGGAGGGTATTCCTGATATAGCGTACAACCTCATATGCTTTGATCGGCTCATTCTTGGTAATCATGTATCTTAGCACATAAAGCCATAGGTTCTCGATAGTTAGCTTCTTAATTAGTCTTTTGAACGGTTTGGGGGCATCATCGCTCATTGCAGTCACAACATTAGTTCTCTTCATAAAGGTTTTATAGTTTTTAACCCTATATTTTTAACCATAAATATTAATGGAGATAAAAGATGTCTGTAAACGTTGGAATCATCGGAGTAGGTAATATAGCTTCGATGCTTGTACAGTCAATAGAATACTATAGAAGGTCGAATGAGTACACTGGTGTAATGCATGCAGTAATCGATGGAATGCGAATCGATAATATTAACATTGTATACGCAATAGATGTATCAGAGAATAAGGTAGGAAAGCCGCTTCATCAAGCTATCTATGAATACCCGAATGTTGTGCCGAAACTTATTGATCCGGACGAGCTGAGGTGTAAGAACGTCATTGTAAGAATGGGTAAAATACTTGATGGAGTCGCCCCACATATGGTCAATGTATTCAAACCATCATCACAACCCGAACCAACTGCCGATGAAATTGTAGAGGAGCTAGAAGAGAATAATGTTGATGTCCTAGTGAACCTATTGCCTGTAGGCAGTAGTGAAGCCACTAGATTCTACGCCAAAGTAGCTGCAAAGGCTGGTGTTTCCTTCATTAATTGTATACCAGAGTTTATCGCCAGCGACAAAAAATACGTGTCCATATTTAAGGATAACAACACACTAGTGCTCGGCGATGATATCAAGGGACAATTGGGTGCAACCATTCTACACAGAGCCATTGCATCACTACTATCCATGAGAGGATGCAAACTAGTAAAGAGCTACCAGTTAAACGTAGGCGGAAACACGGATTTCCTAAACATGCTGGATCCATCACGCCTAACCTCTAAGAAGATAAGCAAGACGATGGCGGTGGCGTCAACTCAGCCTGATCCAGACACAATAAAGAAGTACATCTATGCTGGGCCCAGCGGCTACGTCGAGTTTCTAGGAAATACCAAGATAGCATACATGTATCTCGAAGCAATAAGTTATGGAGGAGCAAGGCTAACAATTGATGTCAAATTAGTCGTTGACGATAAGTCCATGGCGGCAGCAGTACTTGTAGATGTAATCAGAATAGCCAAAGCTCTTAAAGAAAGAGGAATATACGGCTCGCCTTACTGGGCATCCGCCCCCTTCTTCAAACATCCACCTAAGCAGTTGCGGTCTGACTGGGAGGCCCTAAGCCTGCTCTATATGAAACTAGAAGAACTTGGTATAAATATAAATCCTAAATATGTATTTTACTAAGATAACTAGTATTTTTCTTTATAATATTGTATAAATAATTGTATCAATTTTTGGATATCGAAATACTACAAATAAGCCGATTATTTTAAAATAAACTTGTAATATCTTAAATAACGGACAGAAGGAGTGGATGATAGTTGACTATGTAGTTAGTGACAGAATAAAAGGACGGAGACGATAACAATGCCTGGCATTGATGAGCTAGTGTTTACGCTCGCCCTAGTGCTTCTTCTCGGTGTAACTTCATATCTAGTAAGTCGTAAGGCGAAGCTCTCATATATTTTCGTTTTCATAATATTAGGTCTTCTATTTGGGCCTGTCCTAAATGTTGTAAACACCGATCTCGCCAGGAAATTATTTGATTACGTAAGGGTTTTCGGCCTAGTAATAATACTGTTCACGGAGGGGCATAATCTAAAATGGTATATCCTGAAAAAACATCTACCAACGATAGGCACCCTTGATACACTCGGATTAATCATTACTGCAGTACTTGCAGGACTATTTTTCTCCTATGTTTTCCATCTTCCATTCATAGCTGGTTTCCTATACGGTGCAATCATATCAGCTACGGATCCGGCCACACTTATCCCATTATTTCATCAGTACAAAGTACGCGATGACCTCAGGATTATCCTTGAGTCAGAATCGATTTTCAACGATCCCTTAGGCATAGTTCTAACATCCCTAGCAGTCGCTTTTGTTGTTCCACAAGCGCCAAGCGCCCACTTTATTGAATATTTTGCACAATATATGCCTCTTTCTCTGGCGGCTCTTTCATATTTTCTCTACGAAGTAATTATATCTATTATTCTCGGCGTAGGTGTCGCGATTATCGGGTACTTGCTCATAAGGCATCTAAAGTTTGAGAGAAACGAGGAAATAATACTGTTTGCCCTCGGTCTAGCCTTTATAGGGTTCTATATAGGAGAAAAACTCATGGCATCTGGTTATCTAGTTGCAACTACCCTTGGCATAATACTTGGAAACCACCACGAGTTCTTTAGAGAAACCGCTGAGGACGAATTGAAAATTAGGAGCACTATAGATACAGAGCTTCATTTCAACGAGATCCTCTCAATGTTTGCCGCAGTATTTATATTTCTCCTACTTGGGATGAGTATAAGGCTTGATATATTGATCACGACTTTTCTCCCCTCACTAATTATAGCTCTTGGCGTGGTTTTACTTGCGCGCCCTATTGCATGCTTACCAATAATACCGATTGGCAAGTGGAGCTTCAAAGAATACCTCTTCATTTCGCTTGAAGGCCCGAGAGGAGTAGTTCCATCTGTACTGGCATCCCTGCCTCTCAGTCTCGGGATAATGTATAATAATTCGACACTAATTGCTTGGGGCGAAGTCATTCTGAGCACTACACTAGTAACAATAATAGTTTCCATAATTCTCGAAACATCGTGGTTGCCGTTTCTCAGAAGGAAGTTATTGGGGGAATAATATAGATATATTGATTACAAATATTAGCAAGACAATAGTTTAAGTAAACATTACTTGCTTAGTAGGGGGATATAATAATTGGTTAATCCCAAGGCCTTCGTACTAGTAGGACTTATAATCATGATACTATCATCAATACTAGCATATATGACCTATACTGAAACATACTCTTTGAGGCTAAAACAAGAATATATGTATACTGGTGTATATGGCGATACCCCTATAGATCTATTTTCATATAATGGGCAAGTATACATATTATCGAGCACCACCTCAGGCGACATTGCACTTTATAAACTAAGTAGTAACGGTAATTTACATTGGCGAATAACATGGGGTTATAAAGACCTGATCCCCCTGGGTATATATTATCAGTATGATCACATAGTTACAGCGGCGACAACTACTAATAGACACATATTATTGCTCCGAACATATAGTCCGTTGAATGGTGCACTAATCGACAATAAATCAATAAACCTCTCTAGTATCTACTGGATATTCTCAAACGATCTATTGTCCAGATACTCGGTTATCGGTGGCGCTCGGTATGTCGCGGGGCTTAAGCTACAGAACTTTATCATGCTCACAGATATATTTAGTGGAAAGAATGAGTGGACAAAGATATGGGGAGGAAGAGAAGTTGACTCGATCTTAATGCTCACCCACAACGATCTCGGAATAATATATCTAAGCATAAGTGGTAAGGATGTATTCATTGGAATGATAAACTACAATGGCAAAATTCTATGGAATCGTACATTGGGGGAAATCCACGTTGTAGGATTAAGAACGAGCGGATATGAAGCATATATACTGGCATACAATCCGGCGCCCGTGCTCTACCAGATCGATACCCGTACAGGATCTATTCTAACGACCTACTTGAACTTCCTATCGAGAGAATACCCTAGTCTCAATTTGACAGCATTTGATATTAATGAAAATGGAACAATAGTGCTTGGGGGGTACTATGGTAGTTATCCTGAGAAAGGAGTGGTCTTACTTACAAGCATATCCCAGCTTAGAAAAGGCCACGTGTTAACGCGAATAATTATTTCGTCGAGAGCCTCAATAATCGTGACAACCCTGAGGCTGACTGATAACGATCTCTTTGTAGGAGGCACAGCTTCAGGCACGTTGTTCGTAGCATTGTATGGTTATACGAGAAACGGTGAATGGTACCTTGTACTTCTACCAATAGCATCCCTAATCAGTGGTGCTATCCTCATAGTCCTGGCCTGGCGTCGCACTAGATCAAAATCGTGAGCCTCCTGACTTGCGAAACGAAATTAGACCGAATATTTTCGTTTAGCCCTCCTAAATTAATCCTTCCCATATGTCCTCGGGGAGATGATGAAAGGGTTATCTCAGTATATGTCAGCACTAATATTACTACTACTATCAATGATCGGGATGGGAATAGTAGCGATGTATTCAATGCATATGAAAAATACCATGCAGGGATTAGTTAATAATTCATGTGAAATAGGCTACAGTATTAACTACATAGATTACTCAAATGGATATGTATACCTTTATAATTCAGGCCCAGCAATTCAGCTACGGTCATCCATTGAGGTCCTTAACGGCGATGAATGGATAAATACAACTGTTGCCCCATGTGACTCTATTTTCAGAATACACTCCAGTGATCCCGTAGCTATTCTTGTAATGAGAAACGGGTGTATTTTGGTGGTTAGGCCATGAAGGCTCTGGGCTCGGTCTATGCATCATTTGTACTAATATTAATAATTACAACATTACTGATAGCTTCGTATCAGATGATCAATAATCAGATAAATCTATCAAATAGGGTCATGCACGCTAATATTAGAAAGCTCGAAAAGATGTCCAATAAGCCAGTGCTAGATATTACCTATACTAATAACTCACTCTACCTAGTAGTACAGGTGGTCGAGCCGATTAAGATCCGATATATATTTATCGACTATATGAATGGCACGATCTCGTTTATACAATTAAACCGCTACGTAGTCAATACCACGTATATTAAACTACCCGTAACGGATTATACACATCCATTCAAGGTAGGAATAATAGTCGACCCGGGCATAACAATATGCTATAACCCGATGAAAGACCCCTGGCTCATAAACAATAACATACTACCTAACACAACATATATTGATCAAAACCTCATAAATGAAATACAAAGAATAGTCGCTCCCTCTATGATTAGCACGGCGGGATTCAATCCTGTTTTCAAAAATAATACGGTAATAATAGATAATGTTAATTCTACCATGACCGAGACAAAGATTGATCTCATAGCATCCCCTCTCAGAATAGAGTTACAAATAACTAGACTAATAACTCCAAACTTCACCATAACCTATCCCGTAACCAAGAGCCAGGTTCTGGAAAACAATGGTATTGCAAAACTAGCGACAATAACTGTACAAGGCTACCCTATAAACATCTATGCTATTTACACAACATTCTCGTCGACTTATTTATTCTCAGTCGTAGGAATACTCATCAATTCTTCAGTATCAACCAATATACTTTTCAATGGCACAATTAAAGTACAACAGTCAATGGCTCCAACACCAGTAAATCTTGGAGGCTACCTGGTAAAGATCAATAACCAGTACTTGAACACCCCCCTGGCACTAGCACCGGATGCCAACACGAGTATTAACCTCAGCGGAAAGCAGTATGTTAAACAAGTAGGACTTAACAAGATCACTTACCTCACAATTAATGGCAGCATTATAGGCAATATTAGCAGCGATGGAATGATAGTGCTCGGCTACGGGAGATACATCAAGAACGTGTGGGGCGCGCCAGCAGAGATCAATATTACAGTAGATCTCAATATTACATCAATAGAATTTATAGGTTGGAACCCCAAGCCCGCTTTCATAGGCATTGATTCAAACTATATCACGATAAGGAGATGGCGTATTGGGGTTTCAACACTAAACAGCGACAATTACGCCAAAGCCCTCTCTAACTTATTTAAATTAACGGGCTATTACAAGGAAGAGCCTCTTCTGATCATAAATTATGGACGGAACACTGTCTACAGAAAAATAATAGCTTCTGCCAGTCCGATCTATGTTAAAACCGATTACACAATAGCGGTAAAACCAAGCATACCACGATGGCTCCTTCAATGGCACAGTATACTAAAGATAAACGTTATAACGATCCGTTCTAGCCCGTTTCAATACCAGGTATTCAAAGTAATCGGAGGAACAAATCTATCTAGTTCGGCCCTCTACATTACACTCTTCCCCGACGTACTAGTTCTACAACAATATCCATCGAGAAAGACTCTCCTAATCATAATGCCGCACTACTATAACCAAATCAGTATAAATGCTGGCTACACATGGCAGTATCTAGCAACAACAATATACAATGGTACAACCATTGAAATACATAATCCCTATAACAAAACCATAGTTCTCTCAATTATACCACTTTATCTGAAAGATCAGGAAGAACCTTTGACAATGTATTATAAACCAGAAATGCTGAGCAAAACGTCAGATTATTACCTGACAATGAGGCCCGGCATAAATAACGTCACAATGATACTCCCTCCAGGATACTACCTAATGGTCCCACTATCTTCAAATAGTAATATCCTCTATGTAGACCCGTTAATGGTCAGAGTAATATAATAACAAACACTCGGTAATACCCCCCCTAACCCCCGGGAAAACCGGGGGTATGATCACATAGATCATGGGCAGTATTACTTAAATATAGACCTGATAAATATCCATCCTACGGCTAAGATAAGATTAGGCTAGGTGACAATTATGAATAGGAGAACACTTGGAATAATCTTCATGGCATTAATGATACTTGGAATAGCAATCCCATTCACAACACTCAATACAATCACTTATGCAACTATAACTGGGAGGCCAGTAATATACTACAATGGAAGCAATGCCACACAACTACAAGTACCTGCAGGCGCAGAAATAGCACTGAACCTAACAGGTATGACTATAAGCGGCGCTCAAATATGGATATGGTTCTCAACAGATGGCTCTGCAGTAATAACTCCTACTGATGTATGGTATATAGGTCCGATCAATGTATATCAGGTGTTCCAGACAGTCTCCAGCCTCGCTGCGGTCACGGTTCCTGTATCAGGGACCTTCTCTAGCGATGTTGGCTCCTCATTAGTCGTCTATGTAGGTAATGGAACTGTTGAGTTCAAGATACCAAGGATCTTTGAGGGGAGCGTAGTATATTGGATTAAGGTGACGGACGTAAATCCTGCGCTAAGGCCAAATATACCATCGTCTGATGTCGCTGTTTCGGTCAACAACTTCACGGTCACACCTATCTTCGGTGTTGAACCAAGCAGCGGTACAAGCATAGTACCTAAGCAACCAATAACAATATCTGCCTATGCGACAGCGGTAGGAGAGGAGTACAATATTACTTGGAACGCCACTGGGCAGTCTGGACTAATAGCCGAGAACATACCGTCACAGGTAAACACTGTATCTGCTCAGGATTACAACCCGGAGTGGAACTGGACGGGTGTATCTTATACATTCCCTGCCTACGACCTTGGACTGCTACCAGGCGATAATGCCACTAATATATGGTTTAATGTAACACAGGGCTCGACGATACTTGCATCATACGAGTTCCTCGAGCTAAACAGAACGGTTACACTATACGGTGAGCCCGGATCAGCTACTCCGGTAAATGGCGCAACTCTAGGGAGCGCTACTACTCCGTGGTATAAGATTGATAGAGAGTACAACATCACTCTCGAGTACTTCGTCTATGAGGGCTCAGTAACAATAACCTTATCAAATGAAACACTAGGTTACAGTGCTGTTCTAGCCTCAGATGTCCCGCTAGGTATAGAGGGCAATTATACCGACCTCACCATAACTATACCGACAAGCATACCGCACAGCGGCTACTACTGGCTAAACATCAGTGATGGAGATGTAGTTGTGTCGTTCAAGGTATATGTTAAGATAACTCCGTGGATATCCATAACGCCTGAAGAAGGTTATGTTGGCAGCCAAGCAATCGTTACACTACATAGGTTTGACGACTTTGTGAACGATACTGTGACAATCTGGTTCGAGGGCGGATGCCCAGAGCTCCTCGCTAACACGACCATAACTGCGCCGAACATGAACATAACGGTGACGATACCGCATGCCACATGGGGCGAGCACACAGTATATGCTGGTGATATCAATGGCAACTGGGCAACATATGACGCTGGAAACACGACATTCTTCGTAGAGGCAAAGGTATGGGTAGAGCCCTCAGTTATCACTGAGGGACAGGAGTTCCTCACAATATATGCGACAGGACTGAACGAAACTGGCTACTACGACATAATGCTTGATCAGGGCACACTATTATGGGGCTTTGAGGCAGGTCCATGTGGAGACTTACAAGTAACTGTGCCAGCGACCGGGCTGAAGCCCGGGCTACACGTTGTAGCAGTATATTATGAGTACTGGGCAACACCAAACGTGACAACCCCACAGCTATACGCTACCTTCACAGTCTCAGGCCCAACCCTTGAGGACGTGCTGAACGCCGTTAATGGTCTGAGCAGTCAGCTTAACGACGTAGTAGTCGGTATTAACGACCTAAAGGCCCTGATCACGAGTCTTGGCGACGACATAACTCTGAAGCTACAGAGCATTAACAACACACTAGCAACACTGATCATTGAGAAGAACAACGAAGTGATAGCGAAGCTCTGTACAAAGCTCAATGAGCTCAACGCCACAATAGTATCGATTAAGGGAGACACAGTAGAGCTTAAGACGGCAGTAGGCGAAATACAGACCACACTACAAGCTCTCAAGAGCAGCAACGCCGAGCTCAAGGACTTAATCATAACCAAGTCGGGCGAGATAAAGGGCGTAATACAGACAGCGGCGGGCAACATCACCGCGAACCTCAACGCGCTCGAACAGCTGATCAAGAGCGGGCTAAAGGTAGACACGCAGACCCTACTATCAAAGATCGACGAGATAAAGAGCCAGCTGGGAAGCATTAGCGGATCAGTAAGTAGCGTCTCCAGTAAGTTAGACCAGCTAGCATCAACACTGGACGACCTCAAGTCAATGCTCAGCAACGTGCAGAGCACTGTATCCAATGTCCAGAGCACCGTGACCGACATAAAGAGCAGCCTACAGGACATAAAGAGCACCGCCAGCGGGCTAGCAAGCAAGATCGAGTCAACAGCCAACGACATCAAGAGCTACATAAGCAGCCAGAACTCAGACCTAAAGAAGGCAGTAGAAGGCATTAGCGGTACAGTATCAACCTACGGAATAATCAGTATTATACTCATAATCATTGCGATCGCCGTTAGCGGTTACGGTGTATACAAGAAGAAGGAGTAACGATAAACACTATAGTATAAAACACCCCATAGTTTCATAAACAAATATTTTTTCATAATAAAGTCCTTCTTTCATAAAAGCTACCCCTAAAGAACTGGACGATTATTAATAGTCACTCTCGTGTTTATGCTGTTTTTGAGTACAAACAAATAGCTAGATATATACCCACAGTAGTGGTACAATTTTAAATAATACAATAGCTAGAAAAATACTTTGGTCTAAATCAAGCCCTGATTGTAGGGTGACTCCTATGAATAAATGGTATATTCCTCTAATACTAGTATTCGTCGCAATACTTCTCATGCCGGCCCTGACACCGTTCACCATGACATATGCTGTTCAGACCGATAATGAATTATCATATAAGCCATGGATGACAAAGCTATCTCCACAACTGCTAGACAAGTCATTCTATACCGAGAGCCTCTTCGCAAAACTAAACATACCTCTAAAACAGCCTACAGAGCCCCCCATGACAAGTATTATCGCGAAGGTGAGGCCCGGGCAAGCCAAAGTCATCATCATAGCCTCCCCGATCACCGATCTAGGTTTCATTAAAAAACACACAAGGGGCATAATATTCGCTTATAAGTTGCACCAGTACTGGTACATAGAGGCTTGGGCCACATACAATGACGTCGTAACTCTTGCCAAGACACCCTACGTTTTCAAGATAGTGGCGGAGGAGTCCCCAGTAAAACAAATACTCGAGGAGGCTAAGGTTAATCCGCAGACTTCTGGGCTGCCAGGCATTGGCAGGGCGGAGCCAACACTCTATGCAGCTGTGAAAACGATAGGGGCAGCTCAAGTATGGAGTCAATACAACATTACTGGTAAAGGAATAACGGTAGCTGTTGTCGACACGGGCGTTGACTTCGGCATAACCGATCTAGGAGTAAACGCCATAGCTAGGACATCCAACGGAATACCCATGATCTTCGACGCTGACGAGCTAGGACTAACCCTAACTCTGAGCAAAGCGACCGATGATAATGGGACACTGAAAGTACAGTTGCCAGTAACCTTCTTCAGCTGGCCTGGAACAATAGGTGAAACAGATTATGGATGGGTGCTCTACATATCGCCCTCCGGTCATATATACTCGGTTTCATTTCCTCTGAGCACATTCTATGTAGGAAACATACATAGTAAGGACAATGTGTTCAAGTTCGGAATAGCTGTACAAACAGTATACCCGCACTATGGAGCGTCAGGAATACTACAGTACACGATACCAGTTATCCTGGCCGACACCAATGATGATGGTAAATACGACACAGTCTACGCCGACCTATCAACAACATACTATTACATAATGTATGTTCTACACGAGGCAGGCATAGCCCCGGCACCCAACCCGGCATGGGCAGACTATAGCTTTGCCGATGAGAAACCAGCCTATTACGGCCACGAGGTCATGGCCCGCGACTTCAACGGCGACGGCGTGAACGACTTCAGCGCTGGAGAACTGGCTGGATGGGTGTATGACTGGCTAGGAATACTGACAGGCTACACCAAGGAATACGGGTGGGACAAGGACTGGGAGTTCAACGCAGTCATACTGCCAGGACTAGATCCTAATGGCAACTATGTTGACATAGCCTATGACTGGCTAGGACACGGTACCAGCTGCGCATCAGTAATAGCCAGCCGTGGAAGAGTAGCATACAACCTAGGCTATGGCGTATTCCATCTAAAGGGCATAGCGCCAGACGCCAAGATAGCGTCGACTCCAGGATACCTGATAAACGCTTTCACAGCTGAGTTCTTCTGGTCAGGATTCTCGGCAGTCAACAATATGCCGTGGAACTGGCAGTACACGGGCGAGCACAAGGCCAACATAATAAGCAATAGCTGGGGCATGAGCTACATAGGCATAGTGGGCTTCGCGTCAGGAATGGATCCCGACAGCATGTTGGTGAACTACCTAGTATCAGAGACGGGAACAATAATAGTGTTCGCAATGGGTAATGGAGGACCAGGATACGGCACAGCAGTTATACCGGGCGCGGCGAGTCTGGTGATAAGCGTAGGAGCATCAACGCTCTTCGCCTATAGGCCGCTATACGGCTACCTCCCAGCACCTGGAGGAGAGGTTGTCAGCTGGAGTGACCGCGGGCCAACCGACATGGGAGTGGCGAAGCCCGACGTGGTAAACATCGGCAGCTTCGCATGGGCGCCAGCGCCGTGGCACTTTGGATTAGGAAACGGGCTGGGAGCATATGATCTATTCGGAGGAACAAGCGAAGCAACACCAATGACTGCTGGGAGCATAGCGTTGATTCTACAAGCCTATCTAGAAAAATACGGTAAGCTACCAACACCAACATATGTTAAAGCACTATTGAAGAGCACAGCCAAAGACCTAGGCTATGATCCATTCACGCAGGGCTCAGGACAGGTAGACGTATACATGGCTGTGAAGACAATAATGAGCGGCGGGGTACCAGTAGTCTACAGCTACGATACTTTCTACAATGAGCTACCATACATGGACTACCACAGCCTGAACCTGACGATCAAGCCTGTCGGCGATACCCAGATCTATACCGGGCCACTATACCCTGGAGAAACAAAGAACATTACACTGACCATCAATGGTAAAGGCCAATACACGCTGAAGGCTGTTAGGTATCAGGCCGTGAGAGAGAATTTGCTGAAATACCTTGATCTAAACGATGCAATAGCGTTTACTCCTGCTGGTGCGGTGCCTTTGAAGGACTTAGTGGTAGCTGTAAAAGGTGATATACTCTACCTGAATTTATCATATCCTGCAATAACTCATATATTGATACCCGTAAATAAGCAGGCGTGGAACAACAAGGACTTTGTAGAGTTCGTTGCGAGCATACCATATAGTGTCTATGACCCGCTTGGAAGAAAAGGACAGTATCTGCCATGGATCATCGCGGGGTTAGATCTTCACTATTGGATAGACTTGAACGGAGACAAGAAGATAGAACTTAACGAAACAGCACGTATAAACTATGATATACGTTATGCAAACGTCTGGCACGTAACCTTCGGAGACCCTAACGCAAAGGTTGAAAACATACTAAACTACCTCAAGGAATACTTAGGAAAACTACCAGCGAACGCCGAGCAATCAGTATTGCTGGACATAAGAGTGTTCTCCAACGTATACTATTATGTCTACGGATACGGTATTATACCGTTCAGACTCGATCTCCTACAGGCGTCTAGGATTCCATGGAACTGGATAACCGTACCGTCAGGACAGGTGAGCTCTGGCAACGTGACAGTAACGGTAAAGGTGCCATCAGACGCGAAGCCCGGAATCTACCAGGGATACGTGATCGTATGCGGAGGCGATAAACCCGTACTTGTACCAGTATCGGTAGTTGTTAAGGCAGCAATTACACCGAACACGCCAGGACTAATACTCACTTCAACGCATAACGAGACGTTATACAATAACTACTACGTGGCGGGACCCTTCGACTGGTCTTGGAGATACGAGAGCGGTGACTGGAGAATATTCCCGGTAGACGTAGATGACCCCAGCGTTGTCGGGTTAATCGTAAAGGTTATGTGGAAAGACAGAAACACCAACATCGACTTATTCGTGGCGGGCTATTACACGCCATACGTACTCGCAGGACCGCCGCTTTCGTTCTTCTACGGCTCAGTGATAGCTGGCAAGTTCAGCTGGTTCATCCATGGCAGTTCTGGATGGGGTACACACTTCGACACACCATCAGACACACTGTCAGCTGTGTTTGCACCAACACCCGTGCTTGGCACATACTGGGTGGTTATTAGAAACACCTTGATAGGGGCGTCTAAACAGTATCCCGAGAACATACAGGTAGAGATAATACCGATCCGTGCATCGATAAATCCGAAGATCGGTGCAGTAGTTATACCTGTCATCAATGGAACAGGTAAAGCAAACGTAACGGTATGGGGTAGCTATGCCCTAAGCTACGCACCCATAATGACTATAACTGAGCAGGGCAACGCAGTAGTATCGACGCCACCTATTACAGGTTTCGGAGACTACCAGAAGATACCAGTCACAGTTAAAGCGAATGAAACATCAATAGCCGTAATGCTGATAGAGCTGCCTGGGTACTATCAGTACATAGTAGGCTACACGATGCTGGGATACAGATCATTCCTACTAATAGCGCCAGCATATGTGCCAGTAGTACTATACATAGTACCGGCAAAGTAAAAATTGTAAAGAGTTTTATAACTAAAACAAAATATTTTTTGAAAACAATTATTTATTGTAGCAAGGAAATATAGGGGAGAATTCTCGATATTTGGGATTAGATAATGAATGCCTATGTACTACTAATAACTGGATACTGAGAGTGTCAACATGGTAGATATAGAACTAACTGGGGTACTTGAAGAAAAGCTGAGAAGACTAGTAGAACTCGGATTATATTCTAGCCTTAGTGAAGCTGTTAGAGACGCTGTTAGGAGACTGTTGAAGGAGATAGATCTCAAAGAGCTATCAATAAAACTCTATGTCAACGAAAAAACTAGTTTTCAATACGCAACATATTTTGCCGAACTATCTTTTCCCGAAATGTCGGATTACATGATCTCAAGAGGCATTATACCATTAGTTGGAGTTAACAGCGTCGATGAAATAATGAAGATGACAACTGATGAAATATACGTTGTTGATCCTTTAACAATATATCTCATATATACCTATAACATTCAAGAATACTTTGAAAAACTGGCGCTGGATGGATACCAGTTCTTTGCTCCAATATCGGCTGAAACAATACTCGAAACAATAATGTATCCTAGGTTATATTACTCAGTTAAAATGAGGGGGATAGTTAAGTTCGTTGAAAAACCTCGTCGCATACACATATCGCCTAAAGCCAAAATAACTCTTCATGAAGCAATAGCTCTGGCTTACGCGAGAAGCAGTAAAAGAATTGTTTATATGACTGAAGACATGAGAACGAGACTAATAGCCAGCGAATACGGGGTCAGAACATGTAGTCTTCTATCCATTCTCATGACACTTAGAAACGAAATAGACGATGATAAGCTTAGAACCATATTGTTTGGATTAAAATCGTTTCCAACAATAATTCATGAGGATGTCGCCCGGGTGCTAGAAGTTGGTATATAACATAGTGTTTCTACTAGATACCTCATTAAGTATGAGAAAATCTTATAATGATCTAACACCCAATAAGCTCGTTGCTGTAAGAGACACGGTTGATTATATCGTAGTGAAGCTACTTAAAAGAACCAATATACCTGTTAGAATAGGTATGACTGTTTTCTTCGGCAAAGCATATCCTATCCTAAATCCTACAAGAGACTATAGCCTTGCTCTAGATGCCTTGTCAAGGCTGAGGATAATGGGTGAGGGTAGTGCGCCAGGTGATGGCGTGATAGTTTCCGTGAAAATTCTACGTAGAGTACATGGCAGTAAAGATATTATAATGATAACGGATGGCGGGTTCAACATGGGGATTCCTTTGGATGTAGCCTCAATTTATGCTAAGAACTCTTCGGTGAGACTGGATATGGTATGTCTTGGCAGGATAAGAGAGAACGATCTATTGATAATAGAACAAGCCGTAAAAAACACGGGGGGCACAATGCATACTGTCGAGACAAAGGCAGAGCTTTATTCCGTCCTCAAAAACATAGTAGAGCGTATTACGGGTAAACAGTATGATTGACATAGTATTGGCTCTCGAGTGGACTAAATCATCCGATCTAGAGTTAACAATTGAATTTCTACAGAACACCTATGCACTAGTCTCAAAAAACCAGCTTGCCAGGATAGGTATAGTACTATACGGTAAGGAGCCCTTACCCCTCATAGACCTAATCGAGGCCAGTACTGTTGATAAATTGCTTGGCGACATACGTAATATTCCATTGCTCCAACACCCAGCAGAGCCTGCGCTAGCTCTTTACGAGGCAATCGAAATGCTAGAGGATCTATACGAACCTATTTCCAGCCGTAGAATAGTATTATTGACAGCTAGTTTCTCGTCCAGGTCAAAAATTTCTTTAGAAGACGCTATAGTATATGCCCGATCTATTGATGGTTTAAACTATTACATATTCACAACCAGTAATAGGAGGCCGAGATGGTTATCAAATAATATCGCTAAAGAAGTGAGTATTTTGAGAAAAGGTTCCTTGATTAAATATCTAAAGAAAATCATATGATTATATGACTTTGACTAGGGTGGATCCATGCCTCTTGATTCACGAAAAATACTTCTAGACATGGGATATGAAATATATTATCATAAACAACCGCCGGAGATCCCAGAGAAAGCACCTCTCAGATTTATGGACATAATTAAAGAACTTTCCAGCCTCGAGATCGGTTCTATGAAACTTTATAAGCACCAGCTCGAAGCATATAATTCTCTCAAGAATGGATACAACGTGATCCTCAGATCAGGGACTGGTAGTGGGAAAACCGAAGCATGGGTTCTTTATTTCCTGAGAAAAACAAGAGAGAACCCAGGATATCGGGCGATAGTTATTTATCCTACTCTCGCCCTCGCAAATGACCAAATAAGGAGAATATCAAAGTATGTTTCAACCATTGGAGCCAAAGCATTACAGCTGGATAGCGTCAAGAAACACGAGATAATCCGTGAAACCGGTATGAAAGGACTGAGAAATCTGGTAGAATCAGCAAATATTATCATCACTAATCCGGCGTTTCTCATGCACGATATTAAGAAGGCATCAATATCAATATCTTCCAGTATATTGTACAATTATTTAACCAATATAGACCTCGTCATTATAGATGAAATGGACTTTTATGGTCCAAGATCTATTGCGCTTCTACTCGGAATATTATGGTTCATCTCCTATGTTAGTCAAAAGAAGATACAAGTGTGTATACTAACAGCAACACTCTCTAATCCAGATGATCTAGGACAATACCTAAGGGAGATAACCGGGAGAAACTATAAAGTTATTGAGGGTAAACCATTCCATGTCGAGAACAGAATCATTATAGTTCTAGGTAAGGATCTCAAGAAAGTGTGGAATAAGATAAGAGAACAAGTTCTTAAGAACAAGATATCAATTGATGACGAACAAATACTTGAAGCCGTAGATAACTACGAGGCTTTCAAGAAAGACCCATACAAGATCATTGCGTATCTCCAAGCTAGCGGACTAGATGTGCCTAGCATATCTGTTGATATCCCTGAGATAATATCGAGATATCTCGACGATGAATATGTCACGCTTGTATTCACGAGAGGTATTAACTCGGCTGAAGAACTAGTTAGAATAATCAAATCTAGATACGGTGAAAACGCGGCAATAGCGTCGCATCATCACTTGGTCCCCAAGGCTATCAGGGAGAAGATAGAAGATGATGCCCGCAACGGAAGAGTAAAGGTAATAGTTTCTCCAAGAACATTGACTCAAGGAATCGATATAGGTATTGTAGCTAGAATAGTGCATGTCGGTCTCCCTGACGAAGTACGTGAATTTAGACAACGTGAAGGACGTAAAGGTCGTAGGATGAATATACCGTTCACCGAGTCAATAATAATTCCTATTCTTAGATGGGATAGAGAACTTCTTACAAAAGGAATAGAGACATTGAACAAATGGTTGACTCTAGGGATAGAGAGAACTCTGGTCAATCCCAGGAATCTATATATGCATCTCTTCACAGGTATACTTAAATTAATATCTCCTTGGATTAACGAAGAGCTTACTCTCCTGGAAAAGGAGGCTTTAAACAAGACAGGAATATTATCAAAAGACAAGCTTAATGAGAAGCTGTTAAAATGGACATGGGAGAGGATAAACTTCTACGAGTTTGCACCACCATATGGGATCAAACGCTATTTAGTGAAAAATGGTGAGGAAAGACCTCTCGAGCCGATAGGCCACTGCGATCTCGTGGAGAAGTTCCAGCCTGGATGTATAGATATAGGCAACGATGCTATCGTGACAAGACTAGAGTTTGGACGTAGTTCGAGGCATGTAAAAGCCGTCTATGAGGAACCGATCAGCTATCGTTTATTCTATAAAGACGACGCATTGGCCACTGCTCTGGAAGAGTATCGTTATATTAAGATGGGGTGGGGGGAGAAGCCAGACATAGTCAGAGATATATTTAGTGGTCGCTTATCATCTGAGATGCTATGTGTTGTATATACGCCCTCAAATGGGTTTGGCCGTTATAGAAAAATCCCCAACAGATGCATATGGACACTGAGATCCGAGAAGCCGAGAGTATTAAGGATACCCGGAAACGCTGTGGTTGTCTACGATAGAAAAAACATATATGTGCCTAAGAGCACCGGGGGCGAGTACCGTGACTACACATATGGCTTCTCTTATGACGTCTATGAATCGGAGGATGCCGCTCTCCTGCGTATAGCTCTGTCTTTCCTAATGATAATTCTTAGGAGGAAGATGGGTATAGCGGTTGAAACAATAATGTATGATGTGGTTAAAGCTGGCGAGAAAAAATATTTCAGCCTACACGAACCAGAAGCGGCGGGTATACTAGTGGATCTTGACTGGCGGGAGATTAGGAGGATAGTAGAGAATTATCAACCTGACGATTTAGACCTGGTGTTGTTGTCTGAGATTGATGATATCGCTTATGCTGACTATATTACGTTAGGATTTGATTGGAGCGTAATACAGCAGGTCTGTCTACGTGTAATAGACTATATCTTGTCGAGGGATAAGATACGTGCGATTTTCATGGATAGGGAGATCACGATACCAAGACCTAGTAAGTCGTTAAAGCTCATCGCATTATCTGGTATTGCAGAGATCATTGAATCACCTGCTGAGCTGCCAAGACTAGTTGTTGGTTTATCGTTCTTTGATGGCGAGGAATCAGTTGTGAGAGCTGAGGTTTATCCGCCAGTCCCTTATATCAAGCCGCCGGAGACGCTGAGATCTATAGAGGCAAGGGTAATAGAGCTTGTATCATACGATAATTTCAAAATCCTCATCCCGGACAGGGATGCTATGCTGAAGTTCCTGCGAACAGCTAACCTTAGAATGCTGGCTAGGGTATTAGAGCTTGGTGAAAACATCATCACGCTAAATGATATTCTCAAGCGCAATAATCTATCGCCTTCAAGCTACCGTACAATAGTTAATGAATCCGGAGTATTGAGACTTGAGCTGAATCTGCCGGATGTAGTTGATTCTTTGAAAAAAGCAGAGATAAGGATTAGATCGAGGTTTTGGCGTGAGAAGATAGAAAAATATCTAGAAGAAGATGCTAAGGCGGTGTATTACGCCTATCTATTGCTGTCCAGTCTTGCTAGTTGATCCTAAGCACAGCTGTTCCCTTAACACGTCCTTTCTTAAGGTCTTGTAGAGCTTTATTGGCTTCCTTGAGATCATAAACTGTTATGTCCGGCATGATTCCGTGCTTCTCGGCTAGCTCGAGGAATTCACGTACATCCCTACGTGTTACGTTAGCTGTTGTCTTTACCTCTCTTTCGAGCCAGAGGAGACTATAGTCCAGCTTCTCTATTGGTGTCATATAGATTTCTCCGAGGACAACCCTTCCTCCTTTGTCGAGCTTCTTTAGTGCCTCGATGAAAACCCATGATACTGGGGCAAAGACTATTGCTGCATCCAGTTTTTTCGGTGGCGTCTCCCTAGTTTCTCCAGCCCAGTCTGCTCCTAGATTTAACGCGTACTCTATTTTCCATGGAGAATGAGTGAACACGTAGACTTCGAGCCCGAGAGCTTTAGCAGCCTTTAATATCAGGTTTGCCGATGCCCCGAACCCGAATAGTCCTAGGACTCCCTCACGTCTATTAATGAGGCCCGTTAGACGTAGGGCTCTGTAGCCAACTGCTCCAGCGCAGAGAAGCGGTGCCGCGTGTAGGTCGTCGTGGGTCCTAGGCATTGGGTGGACGAACGCGGCTGGCGCCACCACGTATTCGGCATATCCCCCGTCAACGCTATAACCTGTAAATAGTGCGTTGTCGCAGAGGTTCTCTAAGCCTCTTCTACAGTATTTGCATTTACCGCAGGACCAGTAGAGCCATGGAATACCTACCCGCTCTCCCCTCGTCAACACCTCCACACTATCACCTACTTCCTCGATAACTCCAACTATCTGGTGTCCGGGTATCAGCGGCAGCTTTACGGCTGGGAGTTCACCCTCGATGATATGGAGATCAGTCCTGCATACTCCGCAGGCCTTTATCCTTATTAGTACCTCTCCTTTCCTGGGACTAGGAGTGTCCACATCCATGAGCTTCAGGGGGTTGGTTTCAATAGGAGCTTGTTTCTCCAGAACCATAGCTTTCATAAAACTCGCCCTCTTATAACCTATACTATGACTAATCCGGGTTTCCGAGCTGATTAATTATGTTTAAGCCATATTATATCGTACCGACCAGCGTAGTAGACCCAATATATCTTTTGGAGCAAGTGGCATGTATTCTGCTTATAATACTAATAGGCCTACTAGCGTTCCTCGATCTAAATAAGAGGGGTAAAACAATAATAACGGCTATATCGCTGGCGATCATAGTGATCCACTACATTATTCTATATAAGGTATCATTATTTGAAAAAATCACGATGCTCCCCCTAATATTCTTAGAGCGAAACAGTCATGGAGAGGCCTTCGCAATAGATTATGGCCAATTACTCATACTAACAAATATAGTTTTATGGAGAAAAGAAATCATTGCAAGACTACATAAAGGAGGATGAGTAACCTATAAAAACTTCCCTCGATAATCCATTATGTCTGGATGCCGCCGTAGTATAGCCCGGCCAAGTATGCGGGCCTCTCGAGCCCGTGTCCGCGGGTCCTCATGGCCCGTGCGCGGGACACCCGGGTTCAAATCCCGGCGGCGGCACCTATTCTGTAAAAATAATGCATCCTTGTATTACCCTATGGGTTGTATGACGGACTTATATTTTGTTCGATTAATACGCTTCTTATTTCATTACGTGAGCATTATGGCTGTTAAACCATAATGCCCCTAAGAGAATCTTGATAGGTACTTCTAGTAAGTCCATATGAAATTTCTTGTTGTTGCACGGGGAATACGACTTTTTATCATTTCTGCTTCTTAGTAAGAATTCTTACGGGCAACTCTGCTAAATATATATATAATTTATGTATATGGGGATAATGATGCGGTATAGTATAGAGATTCAGGGATATGGTATTATAGGTGTAAATGGTAATAGTGAGATAGTCAGTCCTGTTGACGCTGTTATTGCCCTGCTAATTCTTGAGGCATGTGTAGATAATGGTATATGTTGGTATGTAGGCAATAAGTCCTATGGATGTGATTTCAACGTCATGGACTTCATCGAGGAAGCCCGAAAGAAGGCATTGCTCGCCGTTGGAAAACACTTGGTTTCAAAATACATGTATAGGAGGGTATTGAGTGTTGAAAAAACATAGTATTACTGGGATAGACCCGCCGCTCTCTTCAGGAAGCCTCTGACTATTTCGATGATTTCCTTCGGCACCTTGCCTTTCTCATAGCATAGCCACCAGTCAAGACACTCATAAGTCTTTAGCCTTTCTTCTGCCTCTTTGACAGTGCTTGCCGGGGGCACTATAACAGCATCACCTATGATCTCATTGTTCGGCCAGTTCGCTGGAAGCGCTCTCCCGTATTCATCGGTGATCTGAAGCCCTTTCACAATACGCAGTATCTCGTCTACTAGTCTGCCGAGGTTCAGCGGATAGTAAAGTATCGTTCTGATTATGCCCTTGTCATCAACAACGAAGACGGCACGTACTGTTACTACGGATGACTCTGCATGTATCATTCCAAGCTTCTTAGCGACATTACCCTGTGGATCAGCTATTATCGGGAAAGGTATCTCGACGCCGAGCTTCTCCTTAATCCACTCAACCCATTTTATGTGGCTATACGTATTATCCACGCTAAGTCCTATAAGTTCGGTGTTGAGCTTCTTGAAGTCCTCGTAACGTTTAGCGAAGGCCACGAACTCGGTTGTACACACCGGAGTGAAATCCGCTGGGTGGCTGAATAATACGAACCATTTCCCACTGTAGTCGTCTGGGAGCTTTATTGTCCCATGTGTTGTGTGTACTGTTATCTCGGGGAATTTTTCACCTATTAGAGGTATTTGTCCAGGCATGTTAACCACCTTTTTCTAATAATTAATACTATAATTAGAGCTATAAAAATATAATGTTAGAGATTCTAATAAGTAAATTAAGATTTATCCAGTCTTGGAGGTGTAACACCTCTTTGCCCCTGATACTTGCCTGAATAAGGACTATGGACAGGGCTGCTCGTCCTTAGGAATACTACATGTAGGAATCGCTGACCAGGATAAACTCTTATCGGACGTTTGGCCCCTACTATTTCAATCGTTACCTGGCCTTTGAAGCCAGCATCAATTACCGTAGGCGGTATATAGAGGCCGAGTCTAGCGAACGTGCTTCTCAGATTAACCAGCCCAACGAGATCAATAGGTACTTCTACGTACTCCAGTGTTGTAGCAAGAATTCTGTCCCCAGGCATGATAATGTAGCCTTTCACGGTATCAATTTCTTCACAAACGAGATATCTTTCGGGAACGCCTGAGCGTGAGTCGATTACTTCTTTACCGGCCGTATATCTGCAGAATTCTTTACCGAACCTTAGATCTATGCCGTTCTCCCTAATAGTATCAGGGTATAGGGGATCTATCTTCAACAGTTTCTTCTCAATATATAATCGGATATCCCAGTCGCTCAGTATCATATGGTATCACCGTAGACTTTCATAGGCCGGAAGAAATATTCTATTGATCACTCCCTATAAAGACCATGGATCTCGTGAACCATATATTATGCACTTGTTTATTTGTTCTCTTCCCACCTTCTCGGGGCAACGCTCTATGGAGGGAACGCATTCGTTGCTGAGGTACTTCTTTAAAGGACATAATTCCTTCCTCGATCTCTGGTCATAATATACACATCTAGGCCCAGCATACACGAATATTTCTGGATGTACCATGTTCAGAATCCGCCACATAGACCAAGCAATGTATCTTATTTCCCATTGTGCCCTACTACACATGCGTAGTGGAAGAAATGATTCAATGAGCTCTCGTGCATTCATTGTCATAATTATCCTTGTCTTGATAGATTGTGGCAATATATATCGGGCATCCTCGTATGATACGCCCTGGGCTAGTAGCTTATAATAAGTTGATACAGTGTTGAGCAGGTTTTTCAGAAAACTCGTGTCTTGCCTAGATATGATCTTTGGAGGAATGATGAAGGCCTTCGAAGCTATATCAAGTAATTTGTTCCAATCATTCGTACTATCTATGAAATCCCGTAGGACAATACTGTATTGATGGAATTTTTCCCGTGATCTACCATGGTTAGGGGCTGGAGTCATGGACTCGGTTATAGCA
>JALWQP010000038.1 GCA_027083045.1 Desulfurococcales archaeon | reverse complement strand
GGAATATGTATCGGAGTACAGACACCCGGAGAGCCAGCCAGGCATAGCCCTATATAAGGGCAAGATCAATGCTCTTCTCGAATGGTTTTCTCGTAAAGCATTATCGGATATCATACCATCGACATTATTAGACCGCATCATCCATAAGCTCGGCGATAAGATAATCTATAAAGGAATAATTGGAGGACACAGAGGCCTTATCGGCAGCCTTGCGGGGATAGGGTATCGAATGACTAGGACTGACTATACCTATGAATTAATAGCGTATAGATCCGAGGAGAACTATGGAAAACCGAGAAAAGTCTCATCCGAATCAGTGAAGAAGATGGCGATTGCTACACGTGGAAGAACATTTCTGAACTATGACTGGGAGACGGATAAGCCCTTAATCCTACCGCATGGTCCAGACCCAGTGCTGCTCGGGATAAGGGGCGAAGAACCCGGGGATGTACTTGAGGCTTTTGGAATGCTAGACATAGAGGAGCCTGTAGAAGGGGCACTAATTTTTCGGACCAACCAACACACGGATGCGCATTTATTGAGGATTAATAGTCTGAGAGAAGCCTACATCTACAGATCTGTGAGAATTAAGGTAAGAGTTCATTCCAAGCCTAAGAGAATTACCGGGGGACACGTAATATTTAGTGTTACAGATGGCATCCATGTAATTGATGTAGCCGCATACGAGCCAACCGGTCGTTTCAGAGACGTAGTGGAGAGGCTTCTACCGGGCGATATCGTGGAGGTTATGGGAGTCGTCCGGCCGATGAGTAGCCGGCATGGACCCACTATAAATCTTGAAAAACTCCATGTAATAGCCCTTGCTCCTAACGTAAAGCTATTGAATCCGTTGTGTCCCCGTTGCGGTTCTAGGCTTAAAAGCGCTGGGAAGAACAAGGGATTCAAGTGTCCGAAATGCGGCTTAAGAGTAGGGGGTCTACCTAGGGAGATAGTTTACCTTGAGCGAAAAATATCTCCTGGATGGTATGAGCCCCCGCCAAGGGCGTTCAAGCACCTTATGAAACCACTTGAAAGGTTCGGTAAAGAAAAGAAGAGATTTCCCGATCGATATACCCCTACTAATTTTTATTTGAAGGGAAAGAGTCGCTTTATAGCCTGATACTCTGGATATTAAGGGTAGGGATGAAGAGATACCCCGGGATCGAACTGATAGATGAAGATGTGGTCCTCTGCTGACCATTAATGAGTGGTAGAATATCATGCATAGATCAATACATGTTATAATAGGTGCTATATCCGGCCTATTTTTCGCTTCTAAGTTTTATCTGATCCCATTGTGTCTAATCATGGGGAGTGTAGGGGGTTATGTACCAGATTTCGATCTAGGATTTGGACATAGGAAATCATTACATAATTTGTTCTCCGTACTTGTCGGGACTATAGGCCTTTACTTATTGTTAAATCTTTTTCCCCTTAGTTTACTCCATGATGATGTATGGTCTTTGACACTCTCATTTACAGCTGGCTGGCTTCTACATATTTTTTGTGATAGCCTTACAAAGAGAGGTGTCTTCGTATTCTGGCCTTTCAGCAACAGGGCCTATGGATTGAGGATTTTTAGGTCAGATAGCCTTGCCTCAACGGCTACGGGTTTTATAATAGCGTTTATCTTGTTATTGGCCTGGCTTATCTGTTCTGGTGCATTAGAACTGTTGATAAAATACCTGTAATTGAAATAAAATACAATTAACTCTGTTATTACCTCTTCCTAATACTCTTGCTCACAGCATAGTAGAGTATCAGCACAAAGATAGCTATGCCAACTACCCCTGCCATTGCATAAAGAATTGCACTATCAACGTCATGTTTTAGCTTCTTTATTTGATCCTCTAAGTCCAGGACCTTACTAGTGAGATTAGCATTTACGGCCTTATATTTGCCGAGCTCGGCCTTTAGATTCTCAACCGTCTGGTTAAGCTGAGAGTTCTCGTCCTTAAGCTTGATGTTGTCCGCGGTCAGGTCGGAGACCTTATTTTGGAGGCGGACGATCTCGTCTAGTAGTTTCGATACTGCTATTCCATAATCGTTTGCCAGTACACCGAACATTCCTATTACAGCGCCTGTAGATATTGTGCCTTGTATTCCCGCCTTCGAGTAGGGTGATTTTACTAGTAGGTATCCTTTTAGATCATTGTTAGGCACGATCAGATACTTTTCACCATTTATATTAATTATTTGTGTTCCTTCAGGTAATGCACTAACATCGATTGCTCCGCTTATCTTGTAGAGTCCAGGCACGACTTCTATTGTATTCTTTATTTTCTGCGGTTTGGGAAGTTTGTCGAAGGATGAGTATATTAAGATTGATGTATCCGCTCCTAATTTGTTCCTAGTGGTGTCCAATATTTTGTTTAGTCCATCTAGTGCTATTTGTAGGAGTTCATTGGTCTGCTTTTCATCGAGGCCTAATGCTTTTGCGACTAGATATGCATTGTAGATAACAGGATAGTTGATCGTTATGAATCTCGACTTTGTATACGAATACATGAAGCCCGCTAATGAGATATAGAATGACGTCACCTCTTTTAGTGCCCACTTTGCCGCATTGAACCCTATTATTTCTGCGAAACTTGGAGGAAGCCATGGAGTCACGGGATTGTGGAATTCGCTATAGTTCTTACCTATCCATGTTCTTGGCTCTCTAGTTCCTAGTGTTATAACGAGAACTTGATTGTTTTCTGGTACTAGGTGGAATTTTAGCCAATAGACGCCTGCCGCCACTTGTGACGTTGTTTTTGTAATATTGAGTTTAACTATTGGTGTGGTATAAGTTTCGTTGCTGACGAGGATATTCACGTATCCCTTTATGACCAGACGGTATCCGCCTGTTATCTTGTAGACGCTTATCGAGGTATCAAGTAGTTTCCATTCACTGGTTCCGTTGATCGGGACTGCTATACTCTGTGGTGGAATATACTGCTTTGTTATGTTGTAGTAGGGGTTTGAACTATAGTTGAAGTACTCCGGGTTTATGCCCTGTACTGCTATAAGCATTGATTCTTTTCCTAATCTCGCCTGCAGGTGCTTTTGATCTATGATCTTGTATGGGTATACCCTGCTCCCATTGTCCAGTATTAGCGTTATATTCCCTGGTATTCCTTTATCAAGGCTCCAAGATCCATTTACTAGACTTAGTAATCCATATAGTGGCGTATATGGGGGCTGCGGCTCAACAATATATATTGATGAACTGTTCACCAGCTCTTTTAACGTCCCTGTCAAGTTCTGTTCGGGATCGAAGCACGGAGCATATATGAATACCGTTCTAGATGATGAGACAACAGTATATTGAGCATTAATCATTGGTGCCGCAAACAACGAGAGGATTATTAATGATGCAAGTACTGCTATGGGTTTTTTCATCATTGTCCACCCAACTGTAACATTAATATCCGATGTCAATATAGGCTTGTATATTGGATAGGGAATATATGATTACCTATCCCTTCCAAGATCCGCTACGTCGATGTCTGCTCTTCGTTGCTACATGGTGATCATGATGAAGATCCTTATTACGGGGCTACTACCATATGACTCAGGCAAAACAACCCTCGCCCTTATGTTGGGGGAGGAGCTGAAGAATAGAGGGTTTAAAATAGGGTATTTCAAGCCTATAGGAGGTCATAATGGATGGTATCAGTACGAAACAGTGATCCATTCCTTAGAGCTCGGTGTCCTTGTAGGCCATGACGCATATATTGTGGCTGAGAGACTGGGGTTACTCGATATAGTCGATGCTATTTCTCCTCTCGATATTCTAACAATGCCTCTCGACCCGTTTTCGCCCGGATTCCGTAGCACTACATATGTATCGAGAATGAGTAATCCTATAGGCTCTGCGGTTATCGCGAGAATTACTAATGTTTGGAGAACGAATAGTGATCATTTACTTGAAAGGGCATCAACATATGTTTTCTGTAAAGATACATATGATAGAATTAACACATATCTGAAGAAGGCGGTGGATGAGCTCCTCGATGTGTTCAGAGAAAAACCCAACACGATGGTCGTCGAAGCAAATACCGATTATCTCGGAAAGATACTCGACTCTAGAAAGATCTATGAGTCCATTGATTCTATTATGAACCTTATATCCGGAATGTTCGATTTAGTAATGGTTGAGAGTTATAATGACTCTGCAGCCCCGATCCCGGGCTCGCTGGACTCGAAAATAGTGCTAGTTGTAGCGCCATCGAAAGTTGCTGTATATGATGGTGAAAGATATAAGGAGTCAGTACTACTGACGACCTATACCTCATCACCCATGCTTCTTACCACGACAAAAGTACTAGATATTCTAGGTACTCCCATGGCAATCTATGACCTACCGCTAGGCCCTGGGGATGAAGCTCGGAAAGTGGTTAGCGAACTAGCAGAATTTATATTAAGAATTGAGGGTTAGCCTATGCTTAAGGGGAGCGTTTTTGATGGAAGAACTAATTAAGAACGGATATTCTCGGAGAGAGTCAGGTACAGAGTATATGTTTCTAATTCTTGAAAGGTTTAAGGCTGTAGCCGAAAAAGGTGATCCAGAGGACGTTATCGAGGCTTATAAGGGCATAGTCGATGAGCTGAAAGAACGTAGGCCCGTAAATGCAGGTGCTTGGAACATTATGCGAGAAATAGGGAAATACCTCATAGAAAAAGACTATGATAAAGATTCCTTCATATCATTCATCGAAGGTCTGAGGAAAAAGATCGATGAGGCGTGCTGGGAAGCCGCAAGAGTGGCGTCTCACAGGGTATTACGTGATGATGTCATAATAACGTTGAGCCGCGGTGTTTGCCTGAGAAGATTCTTCAAAATACTTGCCGATACAGGGAGAAAAGTAAAGGTTTATGTTATGGAGTCTAGGCCGGGTATGGAAGGGATAGATCTTGCGGATTACCTGGATAAGCTCGGCTTCGAGACATATCTTATCGTGGATTCTGCCGCACGCTTCTTCGTAAAGAACTGCACAAAGGCGTTCATAAGTGCTGAAGCCGTGGCTGTTAATGGGGCCGTTGTTGGAAAGGTCGGTAGCAGCTTATTGAGCCTAGCATCGAACGAGGCTAGGGTAAGGGTATACGTCATCGCGCCGCTATACAAGTTTAGCCCTGAGACAATATATGGCGAGTTATTGAAGTTACCCGAGGGTGATTGGACCCTATTGATGAGCCCTGATGTCCGTGCCATGCTCCCGGAAAATTATCGCGCTAGAGCACCTGTTTACGACGTCACACCTCCACAGTATATTGACGGGATAGCAACTGATGCAGGCTTATTCGCCCCACAAGCCGTGCCTGTGATTCTTAAGCAGATCTACGGTAGTTTTCCACCAAGAATACTTCGTGTAGACGAGATAATCGAGTCCCTAGAAAAGAAGTACATATGGTGATGTACATGAAAATCCCAGAAGAGATAATCAAAATAGCAGAAGACATAAAGACCATGCGTATAAGAGGCGCTGGACGTATTGCTAGGGCTGCCGCTAAAGCATTGAAAATAGCTGCGCAGAAATACGAGGGAGCAGATGACTCGTATGAGTTCCGTAGATACATGGCACGAGTAGCGGACCTGCTCATATCAACGAGACCTACAGCGGTTAGCCTTCCGAACGCAGTATATTATGTCATGTACCATCTCGAGAAGACGGAGGGAAGTGTTGCTGAGCTACGAGATACCGTTATATGTGCTGCAGACACGTTTATAGCGGAGAGCCTCGAGGCGGTCAAGAAGATCGGCATAATAGGAGCAAAGAGGATCAAGGACGATGCTGTTGTACTTACTCATTGCCACAGTACCGCCGCTGTGTCAGTTATTGTTGAGGCCTATAAGATGGGGAAAATAAGGCACGTCTATAGCACGGAGACAAGGCCTTTCTTCCAGGGGAGGATAACGTTCAGGCATCTAACGAGGGAAGGAGTACCAGTGACTCAGATACCTGATAGTGCTGTGAGGTACATAATGCATGAGGTTGATCAAGTAGTGGTTGGAGCCGACACTGTTACGAGTAACGGTGCAGTTGTTAACAAAATAGGAACTAGTCAAGTAGCACTCGCGGCTCATGAGGCAAGAGTCAGGGTATTTGTAGCGGCGGAAACCTATAAGTTTAGTCCAGCAACCGTTATTGGCGAACTCGTACCAATAGAGTTCAGAGATCCTACCGAGATAGTGCCAGCTGACTGGATCGCATCACATCCAAATGTCCGTGTACTAAACCCGTCATTCGATGTCACTCCGCCCGAGTACATTGATGCCATAATAACGGAGCTAGGTGTTATACCGCCGCAGTCAGCAATACTAATATTGCTTGAGAGGTTTGGATGGGCTCTGGAAAAGATTAAACAGGGAGGAATAGGTAGAATTAGGTTCGAGGAGACATTGGAGGAGTGATCATAGTGGATATAGAGTCAATGAAGAAAAAGATTATCGAAATGGTTGATGATAGCCGTGAGGATGGGAGAAAAATAGCATTCTATTCTAACCCAACGGTACAAGAAATACTGAATAGCCTCTATGCTAGATGGGAGAAGCATGAAAGAAAAGGCATACCGCTAGATTATGCTACTGAAGAAGAAGTCAAGATCTTATATTCCATAGCTGTTAAAGCAACAAATGTGCCTGCCTCCAAAAGCTACATAAGTTTCATCAGGAGCAAATTGTTCGGTAAAACCTAGATTTCTTCAAGTAAGAGTAAAAAAGGCGGATAAATAATCCTTTTAACATGCGCGCCGCCCCCCAAGTATGACGCCCCCGCTGTAGGGGTATTGGATGACTTGGGGGGACTTGTCCCCCGCACTATATTTTCTCCACGGTGAAAAGAATATGCCGGAAAACCAGGGTTATGAAGAACTGAGGGGAAAAATCATATCGATTCTCGAAACAATTACTGATCCCGAGATAGGAATAGATCTATGGAATCTAGGGCTAATCTACGATATTAGGATCATTGATGATAAACGTGTGAAAATACGAATGGGATTAACAACCCCGTTCTGCCCCCTCGCGAATATTTTGCCAATGATGGTTACTGAGGAGCTGAAGAAAAAGCTTGGGGTTGATACAGAGATAGAACTCGTCTATGATCCTCCCTGGACCCCTGAGCGCATGACTGAAAAAGGACGAAGAATATTCAAGGAG
>JALWQP010000037.1:2981-25266 GCA_027083045.1 Desulfurococcales archaeon | reverse complement strand
TCTTTTAAGTCTTTCCCTCCTGTTCCAATAATCTATTTATACCTTCGGGGCCGTCCCATTTGATGAGAAACCTTGGGACTATGCATACTAACCCTGAGCAGGGTGAAGGTTAATAAAAATAATAAATCTCATATACCTAACACATTAATTATAGGGAGTACCTTGTGAGAAAACTCGCTATGTCCATATTATTAATCGCTGTACTTGCTATATCAATACCTCTTCTAGCATATTTTCTAGTGCCGTCTCCTGGAAATATTAACGGAGGTACTACGCCAACCACTAGATTCATTGAATTAAAGGAGTATAGTGGCTGGAAAGGAGTTGAAAGCATGATTACTCCTTTAGACGAGTATGTGAAAAACGTTAATGGGGCCGCTATTTTATTTAGCGACCTGCTATGGCCTCAAGCCAATTCTCAGAATCCCTTCCGAGACCTAGTGGATAGAGGAGTTGGTGTGGCTATTGTAACCATTACATCGATTAAAAACGTCCATCGCTACCACGACATTTTTGCCTATGTCGTCTACAATGCTAGAATCGACAAAGTGGTTGTTAAACCGGTTAACCCTATAACTATTCCTCCTGAAGTAGAATGTATTAAGTCTCCAGAGTTATGTGAGTTAGCTGAGAATCAGAGTAAAGTTATCGACGACTTAATATCCATGGCTAGAGAAGGTAATACAGTCGAGCTGTCAGTACGCGCTTTCATAGCTAAAGACTCTATCAATAAGACCAAACTAACAATCAAAGATATAGCGTCTCCATTTCCTTTGCTAGAACCAGGGTATCAGTATCTTGTGTTTCTAAAACCCGAGCTGGATGGCATTCACGTCTACTACGATTTTGTTTGGGGTCCATGGGCGTATCTAATACAAGGTGGAAAAATATACAGCCTCAACTGCATTAAACCTCCAGCCAATGTGAGCCTAGATCCCACAAAATTATTCAAAAGCCCGTACATACACTGGAAACCCTATCCCTATGAAAAGCTTAGAGAAATAGCAACGCAAAAACTAAGTGTTAATGGTGAACCACTAGAAAACTTCATCTCAAAAATAACGAAGAGGTGAGGCCTATCATACTACCTACATATTCAATTTTCTTTACGGGATAGTTTTAAGCCAAGGTACCCTCTCGAGGTCTTCGTCAAAAGTTAAGATAGTGTCTATGCCGTAGTGCCGACAAGTTAATGCTATTTGGGCATCATTAGGAAGGAGTTTAAATTTCTGTACTACTTGAAAGTACTCGTTGTAGTCGAAATAGTCACTTACTATTTCGACGTTTAAATCTTTTAAGAAGGAGTCTACCGCATCTATTACCTCTCTAGGATACCCTTGCTTTGCAATTAACTTTCTTAAACCGTATCTCCCCCTAATCATTCCTCTCTGCTTATAGTACTCATACGTTGCGACATAGAGTGCCTCGTTAACTGCAATTCCTGAAATCATGAATTGTAGGTCGCTGTGTGCTTCTAAGATTTGCTCGGCCAGGTTACTCTTCTCAGTTTCGAGAAGGATGCTGAGTATGAAGCTTGTATCAATGTAAGCTAGCCTCATTGAATATGAGCCTCTTCCTCGATCTCTAGTAGCTCTCTAATTGATGACCTTCCTAGAATCCCCCGGTACTTCTTGAGCACTCTCCTTATATCACGCTTAATGGTAACCAAGGCCTCTTCTCCTTCCTCTAGATCTATTGGTTCTAGAGGTTTAAGGACTCCATTTTCATAGCGTACACGTATAACTTTAGACATTCAGCTACACCCAACTGTATTTATAGCTTTTAAAGATTAAAGCGTGTTGCAGTAGAATAAGCCTACCGTTGCAGAATTACTAATCATTTCGCCTAACATGTTGCAGATTCTACTTGACTCCATGCAACGTTTTGATGCGGGTTCCAGTCTTCAGAGCCGGAGATCCCGGGCTATAATCCCGGCGGGCCCGCCACAAACAACTCCTAGTGATTATAAAACCAGTGTGGAATGTCTCGGCAACCAGAACCGCAAAACTCGACCAAGACTCACTCAGTCTTGATAACAACGATGCGTAATCACACACCCCATGATATCGGTCCCTAAACCTATGGGCTTTCTAGGGTATATTTTTCAGCCTTATTCATTTATCCACAAGTTTTATGTACGATATCCACTTGTAAACAACCCAACATAGTCATTTTTCTAGTGTTATCTCCGTTTTGGGTGGTTTGGCTGAGGCTTTAAGGCGTCTAGAAGCTCCTTCAAAACCATCACTAGTATCCACTGGTATCAATAGTATGTATATTAAACATGGATCCTCAAACCTTAGTTAAGTCACGCTCAGCATGAATACATGTAATATAATTACCTGACATCCCAGATTTTAGGGCATAACTTCCAGCCATGCTAATTGTCTATACCGTGATGCCTAGATGTTAACGCGATTATAGCATCGCTTGGCGGCTGTCTAAACCCTGTTAATGCATGCAAAGTTCTTGTTCGGTGTATATGTTTTAGACTAGCCTAATGTTTTTGTTTTTAATTAATTCTCCAACGACACTGGCACCGTTTCCCTTGAATATCAGTGTCTACTTATCCGCTTTCTAATCGAATGTATTCTTCTCTATTCATAGTGTATTAGTTATAGCTAGATCTTTTCCTCATGCTAAAATTCATGGATTACTTTTACTTTAGCCGGCAAGCTTTATTAAAATGTTATAGTTTATATATTACATCGTCAAATTTGTTAGGTTAGGTGAACCTAATGCTCGGCTCTACGGGGCCAGGTTTGCTGGCGCCTTTGTCTGCTTTTTTGCTGATTGGCGGCGCGTTTTCAGTAATACTGCTTAAGGCTTTAAAAACTCCCAAGGTAGTGACCAGGATTTATTCTTATATTTTTGTTCTTGTTTCCCTAGCTTTTTCGTTTTGGCTTTACATCGAAACAAGCGGGGGCAATATATTTGTATATACTGTTGGAGGTTTTCCTCCTCCTATTGGGATTGTTTACCAGGTTGACGGTTTCTCCGCCCTTCTTGGTTTGGTCATTTCGGTGCTTTTTGCTGTCTTCTATCCTCTGATCGGCGTATTATCTGATGCTAATGAGTATTTCTATGCATTATTCTTGGGCCTAGAGGCTGGTATGCTTGGAGTGGTCTATACTGGTGACTTGTTTAATTCTTTCGTTATGCTTGAAGTACTCACGATCTCGGCTCTCGGCCTGATCGCTATGTCTAAAACCAGGGATTCCTATGTAGCGGTTTATCGCTATGGTATTCTAATGTTTATCACTGGTATCCTATACTTCTTCGCGGCTGCTTTGATGTATTTCGCGACAGGATCTTTATCTATAGGATATATTGCTGCGTGGAACTATGCTCCCGGAATATTGGCTGGAAAATCGGCATATATTGGAGCAAGTATGGGTGCTGTTATAGGATTTATACTATTGTTGCTAACATGGAGCCTGATAGCTGAGGAGGCTCTCGCACCACTGCATTTCTGGTTGCCTGACGCATATAGCTCTGCACCCCCAGTTATTGCTGGTTTGTTGGCTGGTGTAGGCGAGGCTGTAGGCTATTATCTTATGCTTAGATTCTATTACACCATATACGCAGGCGTACCGTGGAGCATAGCCGTTCTCCTCAGGGTGCTGGGCATAATAACCATCATCATAGGAGGGTTCGGCATCGTTTATTCTGACAGACTACTCAAAATGATATCATACAGCGTTATTTTGGATACAGGATATATTGCATTAGCAGTATCCATCGGTCCTCAGGGAGTGCCTGTTGTATTATCATATGTCATTGCACACGCTATTGTGAAGCCACTCCTATTCATTTCCGCGGGATGGGCCAGACAAGTTTCAGGCACAGATAAGCTTGACGGATTATCAGGAGTGTTCAGATCGAGTAGATTAATGCAAGTAGGATTCGTATCAGGTGCATTAGCAGTTATAGGTATTCCACCAACCATCCTGTTTGCCGCAAAACTCGAACTATATATCAACATGTTCAACAACCTATTAAGAGACCCGCTGATGATTATCGCAATAATAGCTGCCTTTATAGGTTCAGGCCTAGCCGCTGCAGGATTTATCAAGGCGGTATCGGCGACTATTCTATCCCCGAATAAACGGTCATTCAGCGTTAAACCCGGTATAAAGGCATATGTACTACTGCTAACAATAGCGGTTTTCGCTTTCGGACTACTTTACCCAGCATTTCATAGCCAAGTTATAGTTCCAGCATCAAATATTCTAGTCGAGCACAGAGACGCTTACATCAATGAAATATTAAAGCTCATACCAAGATTAGCGGGTGGATGACATGGGTATCCTAGAGAAGATATTCAAGTGGTCCTTCAGTAGGAGTTTGTGGATGATACACTACTGCTCTGCATGCGGAGCCGTGGAATTTCCACCCCTAGTAATGTCCCCGGTGGACTGGGAGAGATATGGGTACATGCCAGCCCCCAGCCCGAGACAGAGCGACATCTATATTGGAATGGGGTACTTGACCAAGAAGACCGTAAAGCTTTTCCTTAACATGTATAGACAGATGCCAGAACCCAAATTTGTGGCAGCTGGATGTAATTGTACGGCTACAGGGGGATTATACTGGGATAGCTATGCAACATACAAGAGGCTGGATGACTTCGTTGAGGTAGAGGGATGGGTTCCTGGATGCATGCCTATGCCCGACGACTACACTGCATTCATAGAGTACTTCAGAAGAACCCTGAAGGAAAGAGAGATCGGAGAATACGTCTCTAGAATAAAGCCCGAAGCGTTCAAGAAGATTATGGAGTGGGAAAAACTAGAGCGTGAATGGCTTAAGGAATACGAGGAAAAGATGAAGAAAGAATCCAGTACGCCTATTCAATACGATTTCGCCGAAACCTACCCCGAATGCTTTGAGAAGGATGAAGCCAAGGGAATATGCAAGACAAGTATCAGCTCGACTAAAGTTAGAAAGGCGCTTAAAGAATTAAAAGACAAGGGATACGTGTTATTTATCAATATTAATACCATTGATTGGCCCAAGAAAGGAGTAATTGAGATATTCTATATCGTCGAGAATCCTTCCAGTGGCGAACAGATCTGGGTAAAAACATTTGTTCCAAGAGCTAATCCTATGATTGATAGTGTACATGACATATATCCAATAGCCTATTACATCGAACGAGAAGTCTATGAGATGATGGGCGTAGAGTTTAGAGGACACCCTAATCTGAAGAAATGGATCCTTGAAGGAAACTGGGAGGGCCCACCACCGCTCAGGAAAGATGTAGATACTCCTAGTTTCGTCGTAAAAACAATGTACGGGGGCTACAAGTATGGGAGATAATGGGAAACTAGTACAAGTTTATTTTGGGCCCCAACATCCAGGAGCACCTGGTAACATAGGATACAAGCTGTGGCTTGACGGAGAAAGAGTTGTAAGAGCAGAAGTTATACCGGGTTTTCTGCATCGTGGATTCGAGAAAATGATGGAAAATAGAACTTGGGAAATGAACATCACGCTCAGCTATAGATTTTGCGTAGAAGATCCTGATCCCCTGGAAATAGCGTATGCCCTAGCGGTTGAGGATTTATTCGGTGCAGAAATACCTGAGAATGCCAAGTATATTAGAATGATACAGGCGGAGTTCTCTAGAATAGCCTCCCATATGTTTTGGGCTCATTTTATAGGTGGGAGCACAGGTCTCAGAACACCAGCATACTGGGCAGTGTCTGCCCGTGAGGAAATTTTAAAGTGGTTTGGATGGTATGCTGGTCATAGAGTATATCATAATATAAGTGTTCCTGGAGGAGTAAGATATGCTCTTCCAGAGGGATTCATCGAAAGAACGCTTAAAGTCCTAGACTTCGTTGAGAAAACAGTTAGGGATGTAGAGAAAGCATTAATACGGAACAGTGTCTTCAAGGCTAGAACCATTGGTATGGGTAAACTTTCCACCAAGGAAGCGTTAGAGCTGGGTGTTACCGGACCTGTTCTAAGAGCTACTGGTATGCCTTATGATATAAGGAAGGTCAAGCCCTACCTGAATTATGATAAGGTTGACTTCGAAGTGCCGACGGGCTCTGCTGGGGATTCTTATGATAGATGCCGTGTAAGGTTTCAGGAGATATACCAGAGCATAAAGATCATTAGAGAAAGCCTGTCGAAACTCGATCCTAGCGAACCCTTTAGAATAAAGCTACCAATAGTTGCGCCCGCAGGTGAAGGGATCGCCAGAGTCGAGACCGCCAGGGGAGAATACGTGATTCATATTGTCAGCACTCGTGGTAGACAACCGTATCGTGTAAGGCTTAGGAGTGCATCAATGCCGCTACTCACAACTGTTGTTAACTATATCATTGAAAACGAGGAGATCACTATAGCTGATTTTCCGGTATTACTTGCCTCGCTAGATCCATGTGCACCCGACTTAGATAGGTGATCTATCATGGTTCTTTCAACCATAAGAAACGCCATAAAATACATGGTTAAAAAACCATACACAAGGCAGGTGCCCCGGAAGGATAAAAGATACAAGAGCGAGAACCTCAGGGGAGCCCATATTTTATACATGGATAGATGCACTGGCTGTTCAATGTGTCAGCGGGTATGCCCAGCAGCATGTATAGACATGGTGGTCGTCGAGGGTAATTGGCCCCGCAATCATAGAAAAAGGTTTCCAAGAATAGATCATAGCAAGTGTACTTTCTGCGCACTATGCGTCGAATACTGTCCATTCAATGCCTTATCGATGACCGATGCTACAGGCTTCGAATTATTTACCACAAATAAATCGGAGACACTTAAGATGCCGCAGGACTTGAAACCAATTGGAAAAGAAACGCTGACTAAGCAGAAGCTATTGAGCAGTTATGCGCCTCCTTATGCTCTAAAGAAGTTCGAGAAGGCATTGGAAAAATCTAGAAAGGTGAGCTCAAGTGGTTAGCTATAGTGTTCTCGAAGGAATTTTACCACTACTATTTGGCTTGTTTACGTTGGCCATGATAATTTATTCTTTAAGAGTATTTACCTCGAAATCCGTGTCGGATATGGTTTTAGCTGTTGATGCTCTAACAATTGATTTAATCATAATATTCGTGCTCATAGGATTGTATTATAAGTCTCCATACTTACTCATAGGTGTGATACCCCTTGCTGCATGGATTCTAATACTGGACATAGTTGTGTCAAGATATCTTTCAAGAGGTGATAGGAAATGATTGACTGGATATTGTATTATTTAGGCTTAGCGCTTACACTATTAGGCGGTATAATGGATTTAATAGCCTCCATAGGATTCTTTAGGTTTAAGGATTTTTATATGAGGTTGCATGCAGCAACTATAGGAGCCATTGGCGGAGGATTTTATCCTTTGATAGGATTAGCATTAATAGCCCTCTCACTGGACTTGGACATCTACATTAAAGCTTACATTTCAGGCGTATGCGTTATAGCTGCAGCCTTGATAGCGTTAACTGCCCCGGCAGGCTCGCATATACTTGCGAGAGCAACCCATAGAAGCGGGGAGGTCGTGCCGAAGGTAATTGTTGATAGAATTAAAGAAGACATGGAGAAAGGAGGTAATGAGAAATGATCACACTTATAATAGGAGCTATAGCCGTAACACTAGCACTTGTTTCAGCAATATTTATTGTTAATGAAAAAGATGTTTTAAAAGCAATTGTCCTAGCTGGTGTAGAGTCGGTATTCTTTGCTATTGCTCTAGCAATATTTCTAGCACCAGATCTACTGATAGCCTATATTGCAATAGGCCTTGGTTTGAACAGTTTACTGTTTATATATGCGCTGAAGAGGGGTGAAAGATATGAGGAGTAAGTCCTTCCCGGTGATCTGCCTAATAACTACGATCTCAATCGTTCTCATCTTAGCGGTTCTCCTAAATTTATCCGGACTTACAACATATGGAGTTAATGAATTAACGGGACTAGCTAAACTATTCGTTCTAAACATTCCTGACCCTACCAAGCCTTGGTCTTCACATGCATTTGAAATAGTTACAGCTATTTTATGGGATCAAAGAGGGTTTGACACGTATTTTGAGACAAGCGTGTTATTTCTTGCAATAGTCGCATCAGTTGCCTTGCTGTCTTCCTATGGAAGGAGACACATGCCTGAAAGCACTGGCGATGAATATACTACTATGATTGTAAAAGTCATAACAAAACTTGTTGTACCGATAATTGCTGTTGTAAGCGCCTCTATAGCCATTCATGGTCATTTGACTCCGGGAGGAGGTTTTCAGGGTGGTAGTGTTTTCGTTGTTGCACCGGTTTTGATACTTCTGGCTTATGGGAGCAGATTTTTATCGTCTAGAGGCTTCAATGAGGTAAGGCTATTAGCTATTAGAGCTTTGAGTGTGACCTTGATATTTGTTGTGGGCTTAGTACCTGTTCTGTATTTCCTAACACATGGTACAGCGTATTTGTTTCAGAACACATATAAGCCGGACTCAGCTTTTACGTATCCATACCTTATACCTACACCTATAGGAATGATACTGACTGCAGGCTCGATAATGATATACAATATACTCGAATTCTTTGCTGTAGCTGCTGGTTTTACCCTCGCTATACTACTGTTGACTAGGGAGTTTGAGAGAGGTGGGAAGAAGTGATATCATTAGATGGTCTTCTTTGGTACTATATAGTTGTCGCAATATTGTTCACGATTACTTGTGCGCTCTACGGCATAGCTACGAGACCACATATTATTAAGAAGCTTGTCCTACTAACCATTATCTCTGATGCTGTCTACGTGTTGCTTGTTCTTATGGGTTACAGGATAGGGGCAACGAATCCACCCGTTGTACCCGGCGGAGTGCTCGAAAACCCAGTTTTTCCATCCCATAAAACGATCGTGGAGTTTATGCATAGAGTAGTTGATCCTGTTCCTCAAGTATTGATCGTCACAGCCATAGTCATAGGACTCGCACAATTCGTTTTCCTCGTAACTATCTCAATGCATTTGGCGAAATCCACAGGCTCATTCGATATTAGGAGGATCGAGGGTGAAAAAGAATGAGAAAGGCCATATCAATCATAATATACGGCTTGCTAATGGCTATTGTATACCTAGTATATACTGGGGTATTTTCTCTAGTAGAAATTTTACTCTCAATAGCAATAGGATTAATCATTGCATATATATTTGCGGGAGACATTATAACTGATCTTTCGAAGCTCTCGCTATCAAGGATCTACCACGCCGTAGCATATCTAATTAAGTACTTCACAGTCATAGAGGCTAGGGCTCACTGGAGCGTTATAAAAATTATCCTGTCAAGAAATACAAACCCCAAACCAGCAATTGTGAGAGTTCCATTCAAAGCTGATAATCCTTACACCATAGTATTCGTCGCCAATAGCATTACTAATACTCCTGGAACAGTTGTCGTAGATATGGACGAGAACAAAAAAGCGTACTATGTTCACTGGCTTACACCAATAAGCCTAAACGATGATGATGCCTATAGGAGCATTTCACTAGAATTCGAGAAGCACCTTACAAAGGTTTTCGAGTAGGTGATATAAATGATGAGTGTGTTTGGGTTCCTAAGCACTATAATAGGTTTAACAATATTGGTCGGCTTCATTATCTATCTTATTTTCTATGAGTTCTTCCAGAGATTTGTAGCAAGCAAAATACCCGCTATAAGAGATGAAGTCTCAGAGAAACCTGTTATGAGTGGCTTCGTTGTCGATGAAATAGATAGACCGCCGGTTACGAAAATAGTTAAGGAGATCCTATACAGGGCTTGGAGACAGGGAACAAAATTTGTAGAAAGGAGCGTGTCCTCATATCTTAGCGACTGGTATTTCATCTCAATAGTCTTGTTGCTCGTACTGGTATTATTATCATTCATTATGGGGTGGTAAGAGTGATTGGACAGACACTTATATTGTTCTTAGAAGCCCTGGTTTATCCTGGGCTATTATTCATGGTATTTTTTATTATACTTACACAGTGGCTTGCTAGAAAACTTGTCGCAAGAATACAGTTTAGGCGTGGACCCATATATGCTGGCCCAGCAGGTTTTCTCCAGCCAATGGCCGATCTATTAAAGCTCGTGATGAAAAAGGACTTGATAAACAAGTACAGTATGAAGATCAGTCCTTTAATAGCGGTGGCCCTCGGGATAGGTGCATTGATATCAATAACTGTGGCAACTCCAATAGCTTTTCAACCCATATATGGAGACTACGATTTTATAATAATACTTTACTTGTTATTGATGGTCCCATTTACGCTAGCGTACCTAGCCGTTGCCCATCCAAACCCCTACACGGCTATCGGTGCTGGTAGATTTGTAGCGCAGTTGTTTTCAAGCGAGCCGGCATTTGCACTATCCCTTCTCGTACCAGTAATAATTGCGTCGAAAGAGTTCAATGCCTCCTATTCCCTATACATGACAAGCATATATTCTGCTTACTTATGGGACATTAGCTTCTCGAAAACACTAGCTATGATACTCGCGGCTATTGCAGGATTCCTCGGATTACTTGCTGTGCTGATGGTAAAGCCCTTCGATACGCCTGAAGCAGAATCAGAGCTTTATTGGGGCATATTTACCGAGCTTGGTGGCCCTAGGCTCGCACTGGGCTTTTTCCTAAAATTTGCGGAGAAGATAGTTTATCCACTGATCTATTCGCTTTTATTCTTGGGCGGGATATGGCCAGCATCTCCCGACAATTGGTTGGCAGGTACAGTTGCTGTGTTATTTAAGACAATCATGGTGTTCATTGCGATAACAGTAATTGATGCTTCTCTACCCAGATATAGGCCTGATCAAGCTGTCAAGTTTATGTGGAAATACCTATACCCGATTTCCATTATTGCAATTTTATTATCAATTATATAAGAAGCCCTCTTGATAAGTAAATTTAACCTGCACTACTCTTTTTCATTTCCCAACTCCTGGACGTCGCAAGACTTTTTGATAATTATGTACAGTCCTTCAAACAAGTTCTCCTAAGTATATCATTGTTTGTAACAGTACTAACCACGAGTCCACCGCCATTTAGAATTAGGACAGCGCTTGGGTTTACTTTCTCTATTTGTGTCTTTGCACATTATGATACTAACCAGTATTGATGTCGAGACGGTGTCTTTGGCTAACATCTTTGCTATGAGCTCTATCATCATATATCATAATTGTTGACGCTATATGAACTTTTGATGCATATTTTGCTCATTTTAAGCGAACTTGCTATGAATATTCTCTCCCTCTGTGTAAGAAGCGCGTGTTTTCCCTAGGAGTTTTTCGCAGGTAATCATTCCTTGAGGTATCGGTTAACTTACGGCCTCAAATAATAATTAAACGAGACCACCATTAAAGACTATTAAATCCGTATATCTTGGCAAAAGGATCGCTCTAATAATCATACAACTATTATGTTATGCTTATTTATAGTTCACCAAAATTATTACGCCGGAATAGATTAAGTATTTTTCCATACTAAATTATTGGATTGTATAGCTAGAAAAATTATGAGTGGTAAGTCTTGGAGGTCTCTAGGTTCATTAGTGTTGTCGAATATATAGCGAATATCCCGTATTATAGTGTAGTTGGGAGTGTTGAGAGAAGGATCATATATGTAAGCAATAGGGACGGCATTAGGAGGGCATGGATATATGATCCTGTTGAGAACAAATCATATCCTATCACAAAGCACCCATCAATACTTGTTGCTATCCCCAGACATAGTGAATCAAATACAATAATATACACTTACGACGTAGCTCATGGAAAAGAGCTCCATAGATTATGCATAGTTGATATTGAAAAAGGAACAGAGAATTGCCTTGAGGATCTAGATCCCATGAGGATATTTAGTCTTGTATGGAATGGCACTACCATAGCCCTTGTAGGCTCTACTAGTGAAGCATTATACCTTGTAATTATAAGAGAAGGACACGTCGTGAGAAAACGTAGGCTTGATTTCCTCATTGAAGTATCTGATATATATGGAGAACACGTTGTTGGACATGGAATGCTCGCTGGAAATCCTAGGTCTTCGGAGCTCTTCGTCTACAATATCGGCAATGATGAATTTAAAGTCTTCACTCCTAGACAAGGTAGTATCAATGAAAACCCAGTATTTTGCAACGATAAACTATTGTTCGAGTCTAATTACGAGGACATGGATGTAAAGAAGCTATACACCATAAATCTAGGGCTTACTAGTGAGCCTGAGAAACTCATGTTTAATTATGACGACTACTCAGATTTTGATCCCGTCGAGCATATATACTATGACTGCATAAGCGACAAGGCTTATGTTGTTGCGAAGAAGAATGGTAGGACTAAAGTCTTCGTCGACGGAAGACTAGTCCCAACGCCTATAGGTTCGATAGGGCGTCTGGGAGTACTGGGTAATAAAATATATTATTCGGCTTCATCACTGGTCGAGCCCTACCAAATATACTGTAGCACAAGCAACAACTTCGATGTCGTTCTACCTAATCCGTTACCAGATGATATAAGGAATTCGCTTGGAGATAGATACTTTGTCAAGATAAGATCCACGGGCCAAGTAGATGTACCAACATATATTATCGAATCAAGAAAAACAGGAAAGCCCGGACCGACGATCGTTTACGTTCATGGAGGTCCGTGGGCAGAAATAATGGATACCTGGTCGCCTATTATAGCATCCATAGTGGCTACAGGACATCATGTGGTCGCGCCTAATTATAGGGGCTCTACGGGTTACGGTGAAAAGTATCGTTTGCTAGACATAGGAGATCCCGGCGGTGGAGACCTAGAAGACGTTGTTTCTGCGGCTAAATATGCGGTTGAAACAAGACTTGCATCTAGCGTTGCCATAGTTGGTTATAGCTATGGTGGCTACATGGCCTACTTAGCGACAACGAGGTATCCCGAGCTATGGAGAGCTGGAGTTGCTGGAGCTGGGATCGTTGACTGGCTAGAACAATACATGCTTAGTGATGCTTTGTTTCGGAGATTCATAGAAATATTATTTGACGGCTATCGACCGGAGCTATTGAGGGAGAGATCTCCGATAAGTTATGCCGACAAACTATCTTGTCCCCTATGTATTATCCATGCATCCAATGATACAAGAACGCCGTTGAAGCCTGTATTGAGGTTCATGGAGAAACTGTTCGAGAAACAGAAGATATTCGAAGCCCATATTTATCCGGGCCTAGGACATATGCTGACAACCACAAATGATCTCCTCAAATACACTGTACCTATGCTCGTTTTCCTTCAAAAAACAATAGAGAGAGTAGGGGAGACAGAGGATAGCAAAAAGGATTGATAGCTGAAGGGAATAATAGTTGATGCGGAGAAAACTGGCGATAATACTATTCATAATCACGGCCTATACTGGTACAGTTGCTTTTAGAATGAGCATGCCAGCCATAGCTTTTTATGCAAAAAATGTACTCGAAGCATCAATGTTAGGTATAGGTCTTCTTACTTCGTCCTTCTTCATCGCACGGGGAATCACGGCAATAATTGCGGGTGGTCTAACAGATAAGCTCAGATCAAAGATGCTGGTCGCATCGACAGCAGGCTTCCTATTGAACGCTCTCGTGGTACAACTTTATCCCGCTGTACCCAACATATACTGGTTGCTCTTTCTAAGATTTGTACAAGGAGTACTGAACGGCTTTGCATGGGTGCCTGTACAGGCTCTCCTCGGATTTATAACTGACAGAAACATGCGCGGAAGAATATACTCGATCTACTTTATACTTGGATCGCTTGGAGCCTTATCAGGTAATCTCTTATACTCGGCACTATCATCAGCACCACTAACACATATACTTATGATCTCGTCAATATTCTTCATCCTCTCTGGTACCAAGATAATACTCGCTAAATCAATGATCAGCGAGAACGTATCGATAGAGAATAGATTTGAGAAGCAAGACGAGCCAAGTACAAAATATGTTATTCAAACAACCGTCATGACGATCATACCATTAATGCTTGTTGTGCTTTCAAGCAGTATGTTCAGCTCGGTATTGAGGGGTGATCTTATATATGTTTATCTCAACGTATACCTAGGCCTATCCAGATCCTTTGCTTCCCTCACAATAGGGTTTGCAGGAGTGATCGTTCTCCCAGTGAACTATATGATCAGCTGGATAGCCGATAAGAAAAGCAGCAAAACAGCACTGGAAATAGCATTGTCTATCGGCATTGTAGGGGGATTGTTACTATCAACGAGAAACCCCCTCCTAGCAGTACCCGGGCTCATCCTGGCAATGATAGGTGGTTCGAGTATTGTACCTGTAACGAGGAAACTAGCAGTTTCAATCAGATCTTATGGTGGGACAAGTATCGGTATAATAAATACTTCTGGAAATATTGGTAGCATGGCTGGATCAGCTATTGCGGGCTTATTATTTGATCGTCTGGGCAACATCTATCTCGGCGGAGAACTAGTATTACCAATGATGTTAATGATTCTGCCCCTAGTTATCGCAGCTGCCCTAGTCATGTCAGCGTTAAAAGAGAACTTCTGAGGACTGACCACATATTTTTCTCTCACCTTACTGAAGAGCGGTCTTACTGATCTGTAAACATAATATTTTCATTCTCTAAGCCGAAGACCTACTGAATTCTTATATCTTCACATAAAAATAAGAGTATCAATTATGATTATCGCTAGCTACTTCTATAATGTTATAAGGTTGCAGTCATGCAATATACACACGTTCTCACGAACGAAGGTAGTGCTAGCATATTTTATCTTATCGGGCATAATATAAGTACATGATAGAGATCAAGGTGTTATGATTGGCAAATAGAGAATCCATCGGATTTACCGAGGCTTTCAGTATAGGAGTAGGCGGCATGATTGGCGGAGGAATATTCGCTGTCCTCGGCCTTAGCCTTCAACTAGCAGGCACGGCTGCACCAATAGCCTTTCTTATTGCTGGCCTTATAGCATTAGCAACGGCTTACTCGTATTCAAAGCTATCTATTAGATACCCCAGCGAGGGAGGAACAATAGAGTATCTTGTAAGAGCTTATGGGAACGGCGTCTTCTCAGGTGGCCTCAACATAATGTTGCTTGCAAGCTACATCGTTATGATATCACTCTATAGCTATGCTTTTGGAAGCTATGGAGCAAGCATACTGGGAGGCTCCACACTCACTAAACACTTACTGGCAACACTGGCCATAGTCTTATTCACAATAATTAATGCCTTGGGGGCAGTGATAACCGGGAGGACCGAGGACGCCCTGGTCCTGTTCAAGGTAGCGATACTCGTTCTAGTTGTTGGTGCTGGTTTCTCCTTCGTAGACTGGGGGCGGATGTCCCCCTCGAACTGGCCAGGCCCTGTTAACATCATAGCTGGCGGAATGATAATATTCCTGGCGTACGAGGGCTTCGAATTAATAGCCAACACGGCGAAGGATGTCAGGGACATAAAGGTTTTACCCAAAGCATTCATATCAGCCGTGGTATTCGTAACAACAATTTACGTCCTAGTAGCAATAGTCACGGCCGGTACACTGACCCCGCAACAAGTCGCTGTCGCCAGAGACTATGCACTAGCCATGGCAGCTAAACCCGCCCTCGGCGAGCTGGGCTTTCTACTCATAGTTGCAGCAGCTCTTGCATCAACTAGTAGCGCCATTAATGCTACGCTTTACGGCACAGCAAGAGCTAGCTATATTGTCGCTAAATATGGCCAGCTACCAAAGATCGTGGAAAAAAGAGTGTGGAGAAGCGCTTACGAGGGACTAATACTGATCAGTATCCTCAGCGTCATAATGGTTAACACTACAAGTCTAGAAGCAATAAGTGCGGCTGGCAGTGGGGGCTTCCTAACGATCTTCATGATGGTTAACTTCGCAGCCTACAAGCTCCGTAGAGAAACAGGCGCAAACAAATACATAACGCTGCTTGGAGGCTTCGCAACACTATTTGCTTTGGGCCTACTCGTCCTTAGGATGATCCAGCTTGCCCCGACGAAATTATCCGTGTTCATAACGCTCCTCGTTCTCTCGTTCCTCATAGAATATGCTATACGCCGCACAACAGGCAGAGAGATATCGAAATACATAGACCCAGATCTCGAGAGACGCGAGAAACACATAAGGAGCTGGCACGAGTGGATACACAGGGTTATCAAGGAGATCCTCGAGGAATTCAGAGATGCGGAGATATACATTGTTGGAAGCATTGCTAGGGGAGAAATACATAGGTCCCACGATGTCGACGTAATGATTGTTAGTAGTAAGGTCCCAGCAGATAAGAATGAGAGGCTAAAGAAGAAGCTAGAGCTCAAGACTATTAAACCTCATCTAAGAGAGTACCCTGTCGACATACATTTGGTGAGGCCAGAAGAAAAAGAGGAGTGGCTCACGAAACAATACAAGAAATTGGAATCAAAGAAGCATAGTGAGTAAGCATTCCATCAAGAATTTATTTGTTCTCCTTCAATTATTTCGTATCCGGAGAAACATATGCGTGCATTTATGATACAAAATAGGGTAAGGTTGATGAGATATGGCAAAGCCAAGGGGACTAGTCGTAGGCCTAGACCTGCTGTTCATGAGCGTTAACTTCAGCGCACTAACACTGTTTGCCGCGCTCAGCACGTATATATCAAGCTCTATTGGTATCGATAAGTTCACCGAGTGGCTGGCGTCAGCCGTCTATAGCGCTGGTATATTCGCCGCGTTTTTCATCGGCCACTCGAAATACACGGAGGAACATCCTAGGAAAACCGTGTTCATCGCTGCCGTACTGGCGTCAATACCTCAGTTCCTCATACCATACTCCATAAACCCATGGGAAGTAGTAATCCTGAGGTTTATACAGGGAATGGTTATGATGGCGCTGCCGATATTCTCGTCGCAGGTCGGACTATTATTTGCTGAGGCTCGACCACTAGCGCTGGGCATAATATTGTCGGGCATATTTGTCGGAGGTCTAATAGGCTCTAGCGTAGGCCCCCTACTAGCAACAAGCATAGGCTGGAGAGCCACCTACATATTATTCGGCATCGCAATGCTAATAGCGGCGTTCATATGGATTGGGCTGACACCACGCGACGCACTACCAGTTCATAAAGAAGTTAAGACCAAGAAACGCGTTAGTGTATGGAAAGACCCGTTCACAATCCTCTGGGGCTTCTCGTTCTTCCCAGCAATATGGATAATCTTCACACTAGCACCACTGATCTCATTCATAGTTGAGAGCATGGGTGCCCCTGGCAGCGTTAACAAGCTGTCCTCAACAGTGCTTGAAGCATCCTATCTAAGCTGGTCTATAATCATTGGCGGAGTAGCATATGCCCTAGCCCGCCGCAAAACCGGGACGCCGCGCAACATGTTCAATACATTTGCATTAGTACAGCTGTTCTGTTTCATAATAACGTTCATAGGAGTACTGATTGTTATGAACTCCCATAATGTCACCATGTTATTGACGGGACTAGTACTTGTGGCAATGATTCAGGGAACAGGCCCCACATTCTGGTCGGCGCCATCAACAGCGTACCCTGAAGACCTAGCGATAAGAGCAGGATATGCTCTCGGTTTGATCTCCAACTCTGCCGCCCTGGTCGGCCCTATGACATCTGTCGCGGTGCACAGCGTCACTGCTGTCTGGGGTATAATACTGTTCATGGCAATACTCGGTGCGGTACTGACATTCATTGGTATGAAGATGAAACTACCTATCGATAAGTACGGTTATGAAAACCAAGTAGAATGAGCAATGTTTGCATAAATTTAACACAACCGTTTTTATCAATTACTTCCTAGCCTTTATTGCTTCATGTAAGAAGAAAGGCACGAATGATATACTCGAAAGTATCTCTGGGATAGCTGCGCCGGGCGGAAGATGGTATGCGAAGTGAAGCATCCATATTACGACATCTATAATAGCAATGATGAATGCTGGCAAAGAAACATGAATGTAGCCATAGGATGTCAGATAAGCAATTATCGTTAGGAAGAATGCGACCGATACGGTGAAATGAACGTATCCATACGATTCATTCAGAACACCTATGAGGATCAATGTAAACCCGGCAATACACAATATGAGCCTATTTACTGCTCTAATGCCCTGGGATAATACGGTTGCCAAACCGAGCAAATACCCTCCGAGCGCTAGTCCCGAATTGAATATCGGTGCTGAACATACATGCTTCATCTCACCTAGGTCGCTGAGAGCATTTGCCCATATACTGAACCAAGGTGCATGAGATATAGCAAGTATTATCGCCATGTAGGGAGCCAATATTGAGGATATTACAATGATTTTGAATACGTTGCCCCGTGTGATGAGAAGACGCCCAAAATGATTACTCATAGTTTATTCCCATTATATTTTTTCTATTAATAACGTTATAAGGTAAGCCATCAGCACAATAGCTACTACTAGTGCAATATTAATTATTATTATTTGAAATGCCATAGTAGGCCTTGTCTTTTTATGCACTATGAATGTTATGTCCAAGTTCTTGACAAGCTTAATCTTTATATCGCTACTCGGTGTTTGGATGAATATATGTTCTACTTCTCTCATAGGTATTGGTTTCGATACTAGGACGTAGTAGTTTGACGAAAAAATTTTCTCCTCATATACTGGGGGCACAATGGTGCCGTTCTTGCATATAATCGCTAACCCGTAGCTGGGTTTTATGGGAGCAGGTCCGCTGATATTCTCTGCTTCAACCACAATACGTATAGGAGAGGCGGAAGAGCCTGCTAGGTATACCTTTATTTGCTTGTCCTGATATTGTAGGGAGACATTGATAGGTGTTGAAGATATGAATGCTATTCTTCCTATTATCTCGGGTTTTCTGTGTTCTATTAGTATTCCGGTAGAGTAATGTGCTCCGAAACTCGGGTTATCTGTGGCTATCTCGACTTCTGATTCGACGAGTAAATTGGTATTATTCTCGTTGTCTTTTTGATAATACATGAAGTACTCATATAGCGGCGTGCCTGTCAGTATGTCGCTATATGAGGCATAAATGAATCTCTCAACAACTTTACCGTGGCGGTACGTGTAGGAGTATCTTGTTTCGAGGCAATATGTGTTCTTATAATACGCTATAACTGTTGCGTTGGGTTTAGTAACCCATTTTGGCCATATGAAAGGCTTGGACGCAAGTTTTATCTGCACATTACCTGTTATATTGGTTAGCTGTAGGATCAATGGGATCATGATCCTGTTCTTAGTAGTGATGTTTTCATGTAGATGTACTAACTGGGCTTTTACGGTTATACTTGGTATTCCAGCTATTTTCGTTATGCTTGTATTGATCAGTGATACTGTTACTGGAGCGGACATACTATTTTCTAGAGGGCCAACAAGGAGCTTATACTTCATGTTTATTTCGAATCCTTTAGGTGATACAAGCCCGAGTAGTACGGGAACAAGTGGTTTGCCCGAGTATATTATTCTGAAAGAGCCCCAATACTGGTAGTAGTCAATAGATAGTGTATTCCTATCCGTACCTCCATGCATTAACAAATTCGTGGGGCCTCCAAGAATGATCAGGGCAAGCAATAATATGGTTAAAACGTTTTTGGACAAATTATTCCCCTTAACTAATGGTTATTCGGTTAAGGGCCCACCTCCTCACAGCCATTCACGGCCCGGCTATGCGGGCAATCACTCATCAATAATATTATCACTAATAACTAACAATTTATTAGTGTAGGGGGACCAGGTGGTATCCATGTTTAATGTAGAAGGATTAAGAGTAATAATTACTGCGTCAAGTAGAGGCATAGGCTTTGGTATTGCCAAGGTATTAGTCAGAGAAGGAGCCAGGGTAGTGATCTCTTCTAGAAATAAGGAGAGGCTGTATAGAGCACTACACGAGCTCAACAATATAGGCTCTGGAGAAGCCTATGCTGTACAAGCTGATCTCACACGCCGGGAAGATATTGAGAGACTGGTCGAAGAATCCGTAGATAAGCTAGGCGGGCTCGATGCCATAGTCTACGTTACTGGGCCGCCGAGGCCTGGAAGGTTCCAAGACCTTGGCCTCGATGATTGGGAGTATGGTGTCAGATTGTTAATAATGAGCGCGGTCTGGCTTACCTATTACTCCCTGCCTTATATATTGGAGTCGGCTAATCCCTCTATAACATATGTGACGAGCGTTGCTGTAAGGGAGCCTATCGAGACCATTGCTTTGTCGAATACGCTGAGAATAAGCGTTCATGGCCTCGTCAAAACACTTGCAAGAGAACTAGGGAAAAAGGGTGTAAGAGTTAATGCGGTGCTCCCTGGGTACATATACACGGATAGGATTAGGGAGATCGCGTCCGATAAGGCTATGAGAACTGGGAAATCTGAAGAGGAAATAATCAATGATATGATCAAAGAAGTGCCTCTCGGCAGGATAGGTAGACCTGAAGAAGTGGGTTATCTTGTCGCTTTCCTGTTGAGCAATTATGCATCTTATATCAATGGTGCATCTATACCTATAGATGGTGGACTCCTTAAGTCGGTGTTTTAATCAGCAGTACTAGCCTAAACATTATGAGGCTTGATCAGGAACATATTTTTATGGGTGCTGAGCGGCTGGTACCTGATTCTAATGATGAACAACACCTAGGCTTAGCATGGGATGATGAGGCCGGCCTGTCCCTAATGATGGGGAGGGCCTTGGCCTCTACTGACCCCTCATCTCTTCTTTCTCAGCAATGCGTAGTAAAAACCGATCGTTCCGTGAATGTGGGGATATGCTCTCATAGTTCCAGGGAGCAGTGGAGATGGTTTGAACGGTTTTGTTAGATGTATTAGTTCTGCATCGTCGTGGTTCTCAGTGAATTCTTTTATGATTTTTTCTCCCTCATCGACTAGGACACTACATACTGTGTACAGGAGTCTTCCGCTCGGCCTTAACAGCCTCCACCCAGCCTCGAGAAGCTCGCGTTGAAGCCCCGTTATCTCTCTTATATCCTCCTCTCTGTACCTCCACCTCACATCAGGGTTCCTGGCCAGCGCACCAGTAGAGCTGCAAGGGGGGTCTACGAGTACATAGTCCATGATCTCTTCTCCGAGTATCTCGGGGGCTTTCCTAGCGTCTTCAACATGTATTGTTACAGCCTTTAGCGTGCCTGTTCGTTCGAGTAATGTTCTTAACCTTTTAGCTCTATCACTATGTATTTCAAAGCTATGGATCTCTGCTTTCAGTCCCGTGTACTCGGCCAAGTAGCTTGTCTTTCCTCCTGGTGCCGAGCATAGGTCAGCGATGTGTGTGCCGGGTTTTGGATCTAGCAGTTCGACCGCTATCATGCTTGACTCGTCCTGCGGAGTCAGTATTCCCGTCTCTATAAGCTTCACAACATCTTTACCGAGCGGGCCATGTACTATGATCGCGTTTCTACTGTATCTCCCAGGCTCGACGCTGTATCCTGCTCTTTTCAGGAATACGAGAATCGCTTTTCGGCTTGCCTTTAAAGTGTTCACTCTGAATGTCTTTGTGTGTTGCTTGTATGTTAGAGTTAAGAATGCCTCGAGGTCTTCTCCTAGGAGATTGAAGCTATTGCTCAACGCGTAATAGAGGCTCGGTGAAATACGGTATTCTAGAAGTATCTTTTCTTCCGAGCTTTTAGGCCTCCATTTAGTCTCTGCTATTTTACTGATATATGTTATCTCATTGGTTCTTGAGCGGCGTGCTAGATACTTTTTAGCGTATCTTGTCACGGTGTGTTTCAGGCTGTGACCAGCTCTTGGATCAAGCTGTAAGACGTATGTAACAAGTCTCAGCACCGATCTCGTGATGCTATCTAACTCATATGTTTTCTTCCCGATAATCTCCTCTATGATCTTATCTATTATACCGAGGTTTCTGAAGACACTATATATTATACCCGATGCTCGTCTATCCAGTGTTGTTCCCTGGAGTCTGTACTTGATCATGGCTCTCCTGATCGGTTCTTGTACAGGTTTAATTTTTTCTCCCTGTCTTACAGCCTCGATGATAGCATATATCATTCTCTCATAGTCTTTCGTTGAAACCATTCTCTTCCTCCCACATACTTATGGACGACTATACTGTATTTGTACCTCGTGCACCACTATCTATTATGTGGAGAGGTGGTTTGATTGGTGTTTAAACTTGGTTTTGCAACAACATATCCTCCTACTCACTGTGGTATTGCCGAGTACTCTCGTATGCTTTTAATGGCCATGAAATCCATTATGCCTTCTATCGATGCATATGTTTTCGCGGACAAGCTCGGCGGAGACGAGAGATTCGACGAGTTCGCCCGTGTAATGGTTTATCCTTCTTTTACTCACCAGGAGAGGGGCTACGACGG
>JALWQP010000037.1:0-2971 GCA_027083045.1 Desulfurococcales archaeon | reverse complement strand
ACGGATTGCTCGATAAGCTTGCGGAAGTCGGCGGAGTTGATGTTCTCCATGTACAGCACGAGTACGGTATCTTCGGCCTGCACAACGGGTTGATCCACGCGGTCGAAGAAGCTGTCAGGGAGAGGCTCGCAAAGAAGATAGTTATAACCATGCACACTGTCGATCACCCGAACTCGCCAAGGAAGGCGACAATAGAGTTCCAGTCTCATCTAAATGTTTTCGATGCCGTCATTGTGCATAGCGTTCTCCAGGAATTTGAGCTACAACACCAAGATATCCACCCACTCAGAATATATAGGATCCCCCATGGAACTATGTTGAACCCGTACCTCTGGATGCCAAGATTCAAGTTAATGGAGGAGCTTGGCCTTAAATCAGAGCAGCTACGGGGCTTTATAGTGGTTGTGCCGGGTTTCCTCAGGAAGGATAAGGGTTTCGACATACTTGTTAGGGCTGTCAAGCCGTTGTTGAAGGAGAGAGGTTTTACTCTTATCGTTGCAGGGGAGACGAGGGATCCTGTTCTTAGGCGGGAGCTCGAGGAGATGATCAGGAACGGGCCCAATACGATCTTTATAGAGCGGTATCTGGCTAATGAGGAGATACTCAAACTTGTCGCGTTAGCCGATGCTGTCGTGTTACCGTATAGAGATAGGCCTAAATCCTATAGTGTGTCTGGCATACTTCATCTTTCCATGGGCGGGTTGAAGCCGATCATAGGTACTAGGACGCCTAGGCTGATCGAGCTATACCAGCATGCCCCACGCCTCACGGTTCCGCCGAAATCGCCGAGGGAGTTGACCAAGAAGATCAGATGGTTGTCGGAGAACTATGATCTCGCAATAGCGTATATGGGGTCGCTATACAGCTATGCTGTGAGAACTCAGTGGTTGAGAATGGCCCGTAGACACCTGTCTCTCTATGCCTACTTGTTGGGAGTCGACCGTGTAACCAATATCTAGATAACGATGGGGTAGCAGGTATGGCGGATAAGATCATCTGTAGGACAATGTATCGTGGCACCGAGATCATAGGTTTGAAGGGCGATATTACTCGTTTGAAAGCCGATGCTATTGTGAATCCAGCAAACAGCTTGATGATCATGGGCGGCGGTGTTGCCGGAGCCATAAAGAAGCGTGGAGGAAAGATGATCGAGGAGGAAGCGAAAAGATATGCCCCCGTACCCGTTGGGAGAGCAGTGGCTACTCGTGCCGGCAGGCTTCCAACGAAGTACGTTATACACGCCCCGACTATGGAGAGACCGGCCATGATGATACCGGTTGAGAATGCCTATAAGGCAACGAGAGCAGCCTTGATCAAAGCACTGGATTTGTTTGTTGAATCAATAGCGTTGCCGGGTATGGGCACAGGAGTCGGAGGCTTATCGCCAAGAGAAGCAGGTGAGGCTATGGCCAGAGCGATCAAGGAGATACTCGACCTAGGGGCGAAGCTTAAGAAGATATATGTTGCTGACCTAAACGATGAGGTACCCCTGGAAGTATGCAGGAACATAGAGGCGGAGCCGTAGAGATGCGGGTGGTTGTCAAGTACTTGTTGTGGATGCGGGAAAAAGCAGGGACGAATAGGGAGGATTATATCTTAGAGGAGAACAGCACGATCGATGACCTGCTCGAGAAAATAATCAGTAAGCATGAGAACCTAAGAAAATACCTCACTAACCCGTTTACACGGGAAAATCCAGTCCTGATAACTATTAACGGTCGCACAGCCCAGCCAGGGGCTAGACTGAGAGAAAACGATACTGTAACGATAATGCCGCCAGTATCAGGAGGGTAGAATGGTGGAGCCGCCGGCGGGATTTGAACCCGCGACCACCGGCTATCCTGACGGGCCTGATACGCCGAACCGCTTACAAGGCCGGCGCTCTACCGGCTGAGCTACGGCGGCACAAACCATTAAAAACAAAATCCGGAAACGCCTTTAAAGAATTTTTCCACAAAACAGAGACGGGGCGTTTGCCCAAGCATCGATTATTTTAATCGTCTCCTTTTATCTTTCACATAATATTTACATAGGGGTCCGCACATCTGATATTTTCTCTATTTAAATGAGAACAATCGAGTCATCAGCCTTAGATCAGAATTATATTGTGGTGCGGGGGGTGGGATTTGAACCCACGCAGGCCTACGCCATCGGGTCCTGAGCCCGACCCCTTTGACCTAGCTCGGGCACCCCCGCGTCTGTTTTTATTGGATTTGAGTGTTGGGGTTATAAATGTGGTTTTCGGGTTTTTCTCTGATTTTTTGGGCTATTTCTTGGGCTTTTCTGGCTAGTTTTTCCGGTATTATTCCTTGTTCTACGAGTTGTTCTAGTTCTCCTTCATCTATTGTCTGTGTTTTTGTCTTTGTTATGACCACGTCTATTGCTAGGTCGTGGTATTTTATTTCTCGAAGCAGTAGTTCTGGCGGTGTATTTATGTTTACATATGTTCCTAACCATTCTTTTCCTCTGTAATAGTTGTGGCTTATCCACCACTCTCCCGTTTTTATGAACATGTAGTCTATGTCTCCCGGTTTTTTCTCTATCTTTAATCCGTCATATACTCCCTTGGAGTGCATTGTTCTTTTAACAATGATTATTGTACTGTCTCGGTCTATCTTTATCTTGTGCAATGTTCCCGGGGTTAGATGTAGTTTTTCTCCTGTGGGCTTTATGTGTGTGATCCCTATCTTAGCCTCTTTGTTCTTCTCTAGAATATAGTCTCTGATGCTACGTGAGGCTCTCTCTCTCGTGAATAATTGTTTCTGGATCAGATATTCCGTATAATCTACTAGCTCGCTGAGGCTTTGGTCGTGCGTTGATTTTAGGCTGTGATGCCCAGATATCGTTGGGACTACCTGGTTGCGTATCTCGTCTAGTCTCTCCTTGGCTTTACTTGTGAGACCTATCAGGCCGAGGTATTCCCCGGGATAGATTACTGTTGGTTCTTCAGGGGGCTCCATATGTAAGATCT
>JALWQP010000036.1 GCA_027083045.1 Desulfurococcales archaeon | reverse complement strand
AGATAGTACTTGTCGGGGTTCTCGGCGGCTAGCTTCTTGGCCGCCTCCAGCGCTTCTCCAGCATTGCTCTCACCGCCTGGAGTGAAGAGGAACTCTGCGCCGAACAGCCTCATGAGCAAGAATCTCTCAGCGCTCATCTCCTCGGGTATTACTATGAGGACCTTGTATCCTAGGTAGCTTCCGATGGCTGCGAAAGCTATTCCTGTGTTACCTGTTGTAGGCACAACGATCGTCATTCCAGGCTTCAGTTCTCCTCTCTCCTCGGCCGCCCTAATCATGTAGTAGGCCATCCTGTCCTTGACACTGCCTGTTGGGTTCATGAATTCTGCTTTAGCCCATATTTCAGCCTTGACGTCTTCGGGTACTACTCGGGATAGTTTAATAATGGGTGTTTTGCCAATGCATTCGATTACATTGTTGCATACTCTTAGGCTCAACTAGTCATCCCTCCCGGGATATGTTTTTCTTGAGACTATTTGTTGTGTCAGCTCATTAATAATACTAACCATCAATACCTTGTTGTAGGGACATTAATTAGCTCTGGACATGGCAGTTATTAGATGATCTAACCCTCTGCGGAGATGTCAATTTCTATCTAATAGTGTTTAGTTGATGAAGATGGTCTCACCACAATTCGATTTATTCTATTAAAACATGATAATATATATTCTACTATGGTTTTTAGAATATGTTAGATTAGTTCTCGTCGAGGTGAACCAGCATCGCAAAATTCAGTCTATACAGGCCGAAAAGCCTGGATGACGCACTAGAATTCCTTAGCAACAATGCTGGATCGGTGAAGCCCCTAGCGGGCGGGACCGAGCTACTACTCCTGATCCGGGACAGGAGGATCCCTACACCAAAGTACCTGCTAGACCTGAACGCCATAAGGAAAGAGCTTAGCTACGTAAAGCTCGAAGAAGACAAGGTGAGGATAGGCGCGGCCACAACACTCTATGAGCTGAGCCAATCCATCCTTCATAAGGATAAGAGGTACGCTGGCTTCGTCGACGTATTCTACGGCTTCGCAACCATGGCTATGAGATTCTATGCGACGATAGGTGGAAACATATTGTCCGCTACACAGTACAATGACTATCTAACACTCCTCACAGTCTATGAGCCAGAACTAGTGCTGGTCAGCAAGCAGGGAGAGAGGAGATTAACGCTCGAACAACTAGTCTTAGACAAGCGCAAACTAGCCATAAGGCCTGATGAGCTCCTCAAAGAGATCATAATCTCTGTTCCCCCGGAGAACACTAGTAGTAGCTTCATGAAATTCGACCGCAGGAGAATACTGATCGCCGGCGTGGTCACCGGCGCGGTTCTCCTAACACTCAACGATAACGTGATTGAGGACGTCAAGATATCCTTTGACATGATACGCGAGAAACGCGTACCAGGACGCGCAAGGAAGACAGAGGAGTTCCTGCAAGGCAAGGAGCTCAGCGAAGAAGTGGTCGAGGAAGCGGCGGAGGAGATCTTGCCCAGCGAGATGGAGAGAATGTCAGACTGGTGGACGACAGGGGAGTACAGGCTAGACATGTCGAAGGTTGTTTTAAAGCGCAATATATTCCGCGCCGCGAGAAGGATAAGGGGTGAGAAGTGATGGTCGAAACAATACGTGTAAACTTAAAGGTTAATGGGAAACAATACGTACTCGACATACCGCCGGACGAGAGACTCATAGACACGCTACGCTACAGGCTGGGATTCACGAGCATCAAAGAGGGGTGCGGACGAGGCGAGTGTGGATCATGCATTGTACTCGTCAACGGCCTGCCGAGGCACAGCTGTCTAACACTAACAGCGACTCTGGATGGCGCGGAAATACTCACGGTCGAAGGACTGGCGCCCGAGGGCAAACTACACGCCATACAAGTGGCTTTCCTCGAGACGCGTGGAGTTCAGTGCGGATTCTGTACTCCGGCCTTCATGCTACTGACTAAGGCTCTCCTCGACAAGACCCTCGATCCCAGCGACGAGGAGATCAAGCAGTGGCTGGCCAGCGCTATCTGCCGCTGTGGAAGCTACCACTACTACTTCAAGGCCGTCAGGAAGGCTGCCGAGTACCTGAAGAAGGGCAAGATATTGTTTGACGAGAAAGAAGTTAGGAAGAACCTCTACAAGCTCCCCCTCCTGAGGTGATAATGTATGTCCAAGCCCGAATACGTCGAAATAGTTGAGAAGGTCTTCGACAAGACAAGGTCTAAGCCTACCAAGGAGTTCAAGTACATTGGTAAAGAGATACTGAGATGGGATGCGATCTCGAAAATACGTGGCGAGAAAATATTCGTTGCAGACCTGATAAACCTGTTCAAGAACCCGGTATTCGTATACAGTGTGAGGACAAAATACGCCCACGCAAGGATAAAGAAGATCGATGTTAGCGAGGCCGAGAAATACCCCGGCGTAATCAGGGTTCTAACCTATAAGGACATACCCGGCATAAATGATGTAGGATACGTAATACCGGATCAGCCCCTTCTCGCGGACAAAAAGGTGAGATACATAGGAGACACGGTGGCCCTAGTAATAGCCGAGAGCCTCGAGAACGCCCGTGACGCGGGAGAACTCGTCAACGTGGAATACGAGCCCCTAGAAGTAATCCTTGACCCCCTCAAGATCGTTGAATGGGGAGGCTTGAGAGAGAAAGAACACACACTCATACATGATGAACGCGGATCGGACGTCGTATCAAGATACAAGATCAGGGCTGGAGACATAAAGAAGGCTGAACAAGAGGCAGCAGTAGTCATAGAGAACGAGTATAGGACACCGATGCAGGAGCACGCCTACATAGAAACCGAGGCGGCAATAGCGATACCCGAGCCGAACGGAGGAGTAACGATCTACGCTAAAACCCAGTGCCCGTTTGACACACGCAGAGCCGTGGCACAAGTGCTCGGCCTACCCTTCAGCATGGTTAGAGTGATAGCCCCCAGCCTCGGAGGAGGATTTGGCGGAGCAGAAGACGTCGGCAACGAAATAGCGGCCAAGGCAGCCCTAGCAGCACTGGTTACGAAGAGGCCAGCAGTAGTACTGTTCACAAGAGAAGAAAGTATCATAGGCCACGCGAAGAGGCACCCGATGATAGCCAGGTATAAGCACATGGCGGCCAGAGACGGGGCCCTCCTAGGAGTAGAAGCAGAGATCATACTCGACACCGGAGCATATGCTAGCCTAGGCCCGTTCGTCGGATGGAGAGCAATAGTACACAGCACAGGACCCTACAGGGTAAAGAACGCCAAGATAGACCTAGCAGTAGTCTACACCAACAAGGTATACGCGGGAGCATTCCGTGGATTCGGCAACCCACAGGTATCATTCGCGGTCGAGAGACAAATGGATCTACTTGCCGAGGAGCTAGGGATAGACCCTGTCGAGATAAGGCTGAAGAACGCGCTCCGCAACGGAGACCGGACAGTCCACGGCCAGCTCCTAGACCACGGCGTAGGCCTCGTTGAGGCAATACAGAAAGCGGTCGAGGCCGCCAACTGGTACGAGAAGAGGAAGCTATACGCTAACCAGAAAGGCCTTCTGAGGAGAGGAATAGGCATAGCGGTAATGTACCACGGCAACAGCATAGGTGCCGAGGGAGCAGACTTCAGCAGCGCCACCATCATAATACAGCGCGATGGAAGCATAATCTTCAGGACGGGCCTGACGGACTTCGGCCAGGGAGCTATACAGGGTATAGTCAACATAATAGCCGAGACACTGGGAGTACCGCCAACATACATCAAGGTAGAATGGCCTGACACCGCCGCAACGCCCGACGCAGGCCCGACGGTGGCGTCTAGATCAACGGTCATGGGCGGTAACGCGGCCCTAGTAGCAGCGTACAGGTTGAGGCAGAGGCTAAACAGGCTGGCCTCGGAGCTCCTAGGATGTGATCCCGAGAAAATAGTGATTGATGCACCAGATGTCTACTGCTCCGATGACCCTGAGAACAAGATAACGTGGCAGGAGCTAGTAGAGCAGAGCTTCTGGAAAGGCGTGCCGCTACAGGAGTTCGGGTACTTCAGAGCTCCACCGGCAGAATGGGATGAGGAGACCGGGCAGGGAGCACCATACATGCACTACACGTTCGGAGCTATCATAAGCGATGTAGAACTAGACATGGAGACAGGAGTAGTAAGAGTCAAAGAAGCGGTGACAGCATACGATATAGGCCGCCTCATAAACAAGACAGGAGCAGACCTGCATGCTATAGGAGGCTATATCCAGGGAATGGGCTACGCCATCATGGAGGATCTATACTATTCGCCCGACGGTAAAGTCTACAATGTCAGCCTATCAACATACCACGTACCAACAGCGCTGGACATACCTGAAAAGATAACGCCAATATGGGTAGAAGCAGGATTCAGGAGAGGACCCTACGGCGCGAAAGGATTGGGTGAGCCATCAATTGTAGCGATAGCGCCAAGCATAGCGAACGCCGTAGCTAATGCGCTGGGCGGTAGAGTAGAGGTGAGCAAAGACGTGAACAAGATACCACTAACACCTGACTATATCTACAGCATAATAAAGAAGCACAAGTTACTCAGAAAGTAACTCCAGATTCTTTAATCTAATACTTTTTATTTCTTCTCCACCCCTTCCACTAATAGATTAAATGGTATTCCGAGGACTCAGTGGCGAAGATGTATATATTATGGGATAATTGTTTCTCGGATCTCAGAAAAGGTTTCCGTTATGTAAAAAGGACTGGTTTTAGACTGGCTTGGCGAACCCCCATTTCTCGAGGGCGCGTGCCAGCTCCTTGTGTGTCTTGGCGTACTCGTCGAGAGGTATACCTTTCAGTATAGCGTCTAGAGACTGTCTTACAGCAGCTGCTCCCGCGCGTGGTCCGTCAGGGTGGCCTAGTGTTCCTCCACCGACCTGTATTACCAGATCTGTGCCTAGGGCATCGATCACGCCGGGCAGATTTCCAGGATGTAGTCCACCAGACGAGACCGGCATGGCGGGCTTGATGTGATGCATCGGCTGTTCTAAGTGGAACTCGTCGTCTGGGTCTGGCTTGAAGTGTGTCTCCCTAAGAATTCTCGCGTACCTTATGACATCGATCTTTCCGCCCTCTAGCTTGCCAACACCAGCCGTACCGATGTGTAGCTGGTCTACCCCGATGATCCTATATAGTTTTGCTAAGACGTACATCGATATACCATGGTAGGGGTTACGGGTGAACGCCGCATGCATTGCGCGGTGAGCATGTATTGCTAGACCGTATTCCTCGGCAAGGTCGCGTATGTAATTGAGTGCTCCCCACCCAGTAACGACAACATCCACCATTACGTAGGGGTTGCCATAGTCTGCGACCAGCTTGAGTCTTCTCTCCATCTCCCGTATATCGCTGGTTATGTTTGCGAACCAGACCTTTTTTTCACCGGTCTCTTTCTCCGCATTATCAATGGCTCTCATGATGGCTTTTGCTCTCTTCTCGAAGCTACAGAAGCTCGGGCTCGTCAGGTTCTCGTCGTCCTTAATATAGTCCATCCCGCCTGTGAGGAGCTCGATTGCCAGCTTCTCTACTTCTTCGGGAGAATAACCTACTTTCGGCTTCGGCACTGTTCCCACGATGGGCCTGTCGTAGACCTTGAATATGTCTCTGACTCCCTTGATACCCTTGCTGGGTCCCTTGAAGTCCTCGAGGAATACTTTGGGGAAGTATATGTCTTCTAGTCTTAGCCCTGCGACTCGCTTCATGCCGAAGACGTTGCCGGCGACGCTCGCCAGGAAGCCTGGCAGGTTGCCCTTCTCGAACAGTTCCACCGGATAGGCTATCCTAACTATCCATGAGCCGTCGCCGAGGTCTTTGAAGTAATATGCCTTCGCGCTTAGCTTCTTAACTCTCTCCGTGTCGTACCATGGATATAGTGTTGTCCAGGTACCAGTACTGCTCTCGGCTGCTACTCCTCCAGCTGCGTCTTCGATGGTGAATCCCGGCGCCGGCTTGATCCTGAATACAGCGATCACATCGTTATCGGGATCAGGGGTATAGTTCTTATCAATATACTGCTTGTATGGTTCGAAACTGTGAGGCAAAAGAATCCCCTCTTCAATGCCTGTATTCTATATTGTTATGGTATTGGGAGGATTAAATATTGTAGTGTCGAATAATGGGCTGGAAAATGGTAGATGTGCTAGTGGACGAACGGGTCCTTGAAGCTGAGAACTACTTTCGCAACCTCCGGCCTCATCATGTACTCTGGAGGCATTTTGCCCTCGCGGATCATTTTCCTGAGCTTGGTGCCGCTAATCCTTATCCTGTGTTCTTCGGGGTGCGGACATATCTTCTCATTGACCATTCCGCCGCATTTCCTACAGTAGAATGCTTCCCTGATGAAGAGAGGCACAATGCCCAGGTCTGGGAACTCGTCGAATATCTCCCATGCCTCGTAAGGACCGTAATAGTCTCCTACACCCGCATGGTCTCTCCCTACTATGAAGTGTGTGCAGCCGAAATTCTTTCTAACTATAGCGTGGTGTACTGCTTCACGCGGCCCGGCATACCTCATGTTCATGACTAGGCCCGCTAGGACGGTTACGTTTTCGGGATAGTAGTGTTTGATCAGGGCCTCATATGCCGCGAATATGACCTCATCCCTATAGTCACCGGGTTTCTTCCAGCCTATCAGTGGGTGTATGAGGATGCCATCCGTGAATGTAAGAGCGGCCTTCTGGACATACTCGTGGCCTCGGTGAGGCACGTTCCTCGTCTGGAACGCGACGATCTTTTTCCACCCCTTCTCTCTGAAGAGTATCCTTGTCTCGGCGGGCCAGAGAATCCTGTGTATTAGGGGATGCTCGAGATCCTTAATGAGATCGATCGCTCCTCCCACGAGAAGCTCCTTCATCTCAAATGTCTTCTTTACTCCGGGATGACCCGTGTCTAGGGTCTTGTATACGCTTTGCGCGTGCTTCTTCTTATCCCAGCCGTAGATCTCCTCGACCCTCATAACCGCTACTGGCTCCCCGCTATAATATAGCGCTATGTCGTCGCCCTCCTTGACTCCACTGATCTCTTCAGGATCAACATCCAAGACTATGGGTATAGTCCAAGGTAGATCGTTGCTCAGCCTCATATCGTCGAGGACATAGAGATAGTCTTCCTGTAGCATGAACCCCTCTAGCGGACTAAAAGCTCCGTGTGCTATGTCGAGTATGTCGATGTATCTTTCATAACTTATATCAATTCTTTGAAGCTCACCCGCTTCGGCTCTAAGGTGCTCGAGCCTCTTGCCACGGGCAACTCTGTTTACAAGTTTTCCTCCATGGGGTCTCGAAACCATGTACCTTCACCTCTCCATATGGGCTAGATGTAGCCGAGCCTTTTCAGTTTCGCGAGGATCTGTTTCTTGTCTT
>JALWQP010000035.1 GCA_027083045.1 Desulfurococcales archaeon | reverse complement strand
GTCTTCATGTGGTTCACGGTAACCATAGCAACGCTATGGTTACCGTGAACCACATGAAGACAGCTGGTGCTATCACTAGGAACTTTCCTAGTCCGCTCGCCTTTTGTACCTTGGCAACCCACACCGCGACCGTCATTAGCGCGAGGCTGCTCAGCAACTGGTTCATGCCGGCGAACGCTGGCCATATTATTAAGAACTGCTTGGTCCAAGCTAGAGCTATTCCTATAATGGCGAGTATGGCTGCAGCAACCCACTTGTTAGCTAATACCTTGTAGGCGCTTGCAGCCTTCTCTTTCAATGGCGTCATTAGCTCTTGCCAAGCATATCTGCCGAGCCTGGTGGCTGTGTCGAGCGAGGTAAGAGCGAACCCTGTGATCCAGAGAGTAGCGAATATCGTCATGACCGTTATATCCCATCCGAATGCGTGGTTGACGGCATAGGCGTAGCTCCGCGGGATAACAATCCATTTCACGGCGCCAGCAAGCTTAGCATACCATGTACCGAACGCCGACGGGTTATTTGCTAGTGCATTCATAAATGCTTGGACAGAGCTCGGTGTGTTCGTCACGCTGCTTATTCCTAAAGTATGAGCGATTTTATTAACTAGGCCGCCCACCTTGCTCCAGTTCTTGATTATGCCATCGACAAACGCGTATACGCCGTATCCTGCCATTGAGCCTACTACCATCGTTGATAGAAAGCCCTCGGTCTCCATACCGCTGTATGCTACAAATAATCCGTGCAGCTCGTTGGCTAGCTGTTTGCTGGTTGTGCCACTTCCAACTAGGCTGTGAAATCCAGATAATGCGCCACAGGCGATTATTAGCGGGACTGTTGGATAGAACGGCGACGGCTGTCCGCCCACAATATTGGCGTCGAACTTCGTGTAGGACGGGAACACTAGTGCTCCCTGACCCTGTATTGCTAGCCATATAAGTGCGCCGCCTCCGATCGCTAGGCTGGCCCATAGTATGTAGGCGTTCATGTAGTCACGCGGCTGTAGCAGTACCCATACGGGCAGTGATGCCGCGATAATAATGTAGATCAAGAGTATGATCAGCCATTCGTCGAAGGTTAGGTTGAGCCAATGGTTGAGCTGGCACTGCACACCAAGATAGATCGCTATTATGATTAGTATCCAACCAATAATTGTTCCGCCCTTGAACCCTACAGGGGACTTATACATTAGGAAGCCAACTATAACTGCGAAGAATAAGAGTAGTAGTGCTGTCAGGCCAGCTCCCTCGGTGGCTGTGAACAGTATTGATATTACGAAGCCGAATGCCGCGACTACTAGGACTAGTGCGAACCATATGTAGCTGTTGAACACATACATGGCTCTTCTTCCCAGCATCTCGCCGGCTACCCATCCGATGCTGCGTCCATCATATCTTACACTGCTCATTAGGGCGAGGTAATCATGGACTACTCCGATGAAGACATTGCCGAACCAGATCCAGATGATCGATGGGAGCCATCCCCAGCCCAGTGCGATGGCCGGGCCAACAATTGGGCCGGCACCCGCGATCGAGGCGAAGTGGTGTCCATACAGGACATACTTGTTTGCAGGGACATAGTCTACTCCATCGTATAACTTCTGAGCCGGTGTTTGTCTGTTGGGGTCCGCCCTGACGACCTTGTTCTGCAGATACCTACCGTGGGTGAAGTAGAAGATAGCATAGATTATGAGGGCTATTACTATTAATATGCCGCCACTTATCAACTTGTACACCCGAGCTAGAATTCTTTTATATACATATTCTTTCTAGAAATAAAAGATAAACTTTATTATTGGTTATAAATCCGTTATAATTTCTTTAACCAAGCTTAAATATATAAAATCTACTCTTATCATTAATCACAGAATCAGTTTATAGAGAACTATGAATCAATGATTGAAACACCTAATCATATATCGAGTCATGAACAAACATTAGAATGATGTTGGAACAATTTGTTTATAATATTGAGATCACCAAGTAATACGTTATGGTAAAACTAATACAACGTAATAGGTGCACGATCTTGGTATTCCAGAACCCCGCTGTAAAAGAACTGGTCAACAAATTACGCGTCCTATGGGCATTGGATCACGCCTCAGCTCTCATGGGATGGGATGCCGAGACCTATATGCCAAGAGAGGGAATACAGGAACGAGCAATCGCTCAGTCGGAACTAGCTGTTCTGAAGCAGAAGATCATACTTAGCCCTGAGATAAGAGGACTTGTTGAGAAAGCCGAGAAGCAAGAAGACCTTAATGATTATGAGAAAGGCGTTATCAGAGTTGTTAAGAGGAACATAGAGAAAGCGCTGAAAGTACCTCCGGAAATAATAGCTGAGTACGCTAGGATAAGCCAAGAAGCTACACAATATTGGAGGGTGGCCAAGGAGAAAAACGACTTCAGTATATTCAAGCCATACCTAGAAAAGATCGTTCAACTGACCCGGAAAATAGCTGATTATCTAGGCTGGGAAGAGCACCCTTACGACGCACTCCTCGATCTTTTCGAGGAAGGCTTGAGGACGAGAGACGTTGATAGAATCTTCGGGTACCTCGAGCCAAGGATAAGGAGGATACTCGAGAAGATCATGAGCTCCGGCAAATACCCGGCAGAGCACGAACTCGAGAAGATCAAGTACGATCCAGATAAACTGAGGATCATCAACAAGAAAATACTGGAAATCCTAGGCTTTCCTCTAGGCAGTAGAGCAAGGCTCGACGAATCAGCTCATCCCTTCACCCAGTCGATGGGGGTAAAAGACGTAAGGATTACCACTAGGTATGAGGGCTTCGACTTTAAGCGGAGCATACTTAGTGTGGTTCATGAATTCGGTCATGCACTCTATCAGCTACAGATCGATGAGAGATTAATGGCTACCCCTATAGGTAATGGTGTAAGCCTAGGCATACATGAGGGGCAATCAAGGTTCTGGGAGAATATTATAGGGAGAAGCAAGGAGTTCGCAGAGGTGCTGACCCCGTTGCTGAAACAATATCTCGATTTCCTCAAAGACTATGATGTTGAGGACATATACTACTACTTCAATACAGTCAGGCCGAGCCTAATAAGAACAGAGGCGGATGAAGTAACCTACAACCTCCACATACTATTGAGGACGAAGCTCGAGAAACAGTTGCTGACTGGGGAAATAAAGGTTGACGAACTACCAGAGATATGGAACCAGTACATGGAGGAACTCATAGGCGTAAGGCCTAGAAACTATTCTGAGGGCGTCTTACAGGACATACACTGGAGTATGGGAAGCATAGGCTACTTCCCAACATACACCCTCGGAAACCTTGTTGCGGCGCAGATGAGACACCATCTTCTCAAAGACGTGTCTGACTTCTACGAGAAAATAAGGAACAAGGAGTACAAGCCGATTCAGGAGTGGCAGAGAGAAAAGATACATAAGTGGGGCTCCACCTATGCGCCGAAAGAGCTGCTCAGGAAAGCGTTCGGCGAGGAGTACGAGGCCAAATACTTCATAGAATACCTTGAATGGAAATATCTACAATAAATTTCTCAGAGGTGAATAATCCGATGAAAAAGAATTATTTTTTAATTAGATCTCCCGAGGAAAGGCTGAAAATACATATCGATCTCAAAAATAAGGGTTATGGACGCCTTATAATAGAGACCGGTATAGGCATTGATCTAATGCACGCCGAAACAATGGTCGCCGTAACGAGGGCAATCAATGATATAATACACAGGGTTTGCATACCGGCCCCTGACGAGCTCGGTACTTGTGGGCTTAAGGATTCAGTTATAGTAATAGATCTGGGAGTTCCCGAACCAGAGGATGTTGATCCGGGCAAGATCTGGGAATTACTACCAGTAAAGCCTATGAAGTTATATGTCTATCCCGTCAAAGGAGGGTTAGAAACCATCGGTTACAAGGAATGCAGAATGCTTGTTGCAGTTGTGTCAATACACATATATCTTCCAAAAAACCGAGTTATTGATTGTTCTCGACAAAAAACTTCACATGCATAAAGACTAGATCTATATAAGGTCTACCGACTCCGGGGATTGCCTTGGATGCATTTCCGTTTTTTCCTTATATCTTGCTATAGCAGAATCTGTTGCGATATAGATTATTATCCATCCTATAAATGATAGGAAGGGCACGAATAGTCCTATGAGGAACAATATACCTGTAACCAAGAACATTGACTCTCCTGTTTCACTGTTTATCTGGAACATTCCTATGATTACCCCTATTTTACCGAGCAACAAGAGAATTAGGCCTATGATTAATAGTACTGCACCAATTATTATGATCAATGTTATAATACCTATTATCAATAGTATCGCTCCCCAGACATAACCTATTCGTACAAGAGTTGCCGCAGTACCATAGACTCCAGGCTTATAATCTCTTAGTAGCTCAAAGGAGGGAACCACATGCATGTATAGTGCGATCAATATAATTATCAGGCCTACAATTGCTACCGCGCCGGAGATCAGCCCTATGGCTAAGCCATGAAACCCTGTAATGATCGCGGGGAGTATTGAAATAGCGCCGATCGATGCCAGGATATTGCCAATGATCATCAGCAGTGCTGCCTCTTTCAATTTCCCCATGGCTTCTATAAATAGTTCATATCTTACCTGACCATTTGAAGAGCTGATCATAATTACACCTAAGCTATAATAAACCTCAATATTTTATTATTTTTTCGAGAAATGGATGAAAGCATTGGCTGGTTATCGAAAATATGCTGAGAACTTAATGAGAAAACTACTGAGGGGCTATAGGATATACTTTAGCAGAGATGTATTGAACAGTGATGGCAGGAGGTTGCTCGAAGATATAATCAAGTCGATGATATATTCTAAAGAATATCATCCGGGACTAATTAGGAGTGTTAGGCGTGATCCTTCAATGGAAAATGTTTTGAAGCTTGCGAGAATACTTCTGGATAAGGAGGAGATAGAAGAACTCTTGAAGACGGGTATTGATGGCCCTGTACGTAATTCTGTATGGCATTATCTAGAGCGAGAATAGGCGTCTACGTCTCTTATGCTTAACCCAGGTCTCCTCTCTCGAATAGATATTAGTGGATATGCGTTCTCCTTTTAGAAATACTATCGCGTCCAGCCAGGCCCGGGCCTCATCATATGTCGGGGGTTCTTTGACTCTGTAATCCTGCTTTCTTATATATTCTGAGAGATCATGAACTATTCTTTCGAGTTTCCTACGCTGTATCTCTTCTAGTTTGGCTCTGAGTACCCCGTCTAGATGGCTTAAAAGCATTTCATAGTGTCTACGGCATAGTATCGAACGACTCCTACTATACTCATCCAGCAAGGTTGGATCTATCTCGGTACATGAAGCCATCTCTTCAATATAAATCCTCTCGAACTCTCTTGTTTTAGCACATAGGAAGCACTCACCACTAGTGTTTTTCCCTTCTTCAAGATATGTTCTAAGCATATCCTCGTATATTATCGATGGACCGAGGAGATCAATCTCGGGATTCCCCCTTACAATGTCAGCTAAAAGCCATGCATGATAAGGGCATAGACCGAGGCTTTGCCTCAGCTTCTTGCGGACAGCTGGATCGTTTACTTGGCTGTACAGCATGTACTTGATCGTATCCTCTTCTAGATCTCTAAGAATATTGCAGATAGGGCATCCAGTACGCTTCATGGCGTCCTGTATCTCAAAGCATATTGCATGTTTCTCCTTTTTCATGTTCCGCGTCAATACCTTGCGCCCTATTGATAGGTTATGGTCATGTAGCGCTAATACGGTTATCCATGATCATATGGATAACAATAATACCTATGTGCGACAACCATAGAGGAATAGAGAAACGTTCGGGTGTCCATGAAGTGTATGTCCAGTATCTGAAATGTAGTCGTTGTGGAACCATATACAGGCTGGAAGATAAACCAGTCATGTGCCGTAAGAAGGATCTAGGGAGACTAGACATAATATATGACTACGAGGCAATAAAGGAAGCGGTAAGCCTCGACGAAATCAAGAAGAGAGACAAGAATATGTGGAGATACAAGGAGTTCCTACCGGTACCCGACGAAAAATACATTATCAGCTTGGGTGAAGGCTATACGCCACTTATAAAAGCTAAGAGGCTCGCCGAGCATCTAGGCCTCGAAAACCTGTACTTAAAAGATGAGACCCGTAATCCTACCGGTAGCTTCAAGGATAGATGTATGAGCGTATCGGTGAGCATGGCGAAGTACTTCGGCTTCAAACGAGCGGCTGTCGCCAGTAGTGGTAATGCAGCGGCTGCTTTAGCCGCCTATGGTGCCAGGGCCGGGATAGAAATATACGCCTTCGTCCCCGACTTCGCAGGGTACGGCAAGATTGCCCAGCTACTATTCTACGGGGCCAAGGTGTTCAGGGTGAGATGGACTGAGGCCGAAGACCCGACTGTTAAAATGATGCGCCTACTCGCGGAAAACTATGGATTCTATCCATCCCCTAGCTTCGGACCGTTCAACCCGTACCAGATCGAGGGACCCAAGACTATTGCTATGGAAATAGTTGAGCAGCTGGGTCTCCAGGTACCGGACCAAGTCTTCATACCTACAGGCGCCGCCAGCCTATTAACAGGGTCTATAACGGGTTTAGGGACTGGAACAATGTTGGCTGGATAGATGAGTATCCCAAGATGGTGGCGGTACAGCCCGAGGGCAACCACCCATTCGTCAGGGCTTGGATGGAACGTGCCGACCCGGATAAAATAAGGCCTTGGGAGAAGCCGCCAGAGACCATCGCAACAGGCCTAGAGGACACATTCCCATGGGATGGTGACGCAGGCCTAAGAGCAATATATAGGACAAATGGTTATGGCGTAGTAGTGAGTGACCCAGAGATAATTGAGGCTATGAAGCTTCTGGCGAGCATGGAGGGCATATTCGCCGAGCCCAGCGGCGCCGCAGGCCTCGCAGGCCTTATCAAGGCCCTCAAGGAAGGCAAGGTCGACAGGGATGAGACAATAGTTGTGCTGGTAACAGGTCACGGCTTAAAGGACCCCGACATAGTCAAGAAGACTGCTGGGGATGCGCCAACAATAACAGCTTCGCCAGAAGAATTCTTCAGGGCCGTGAAGGAATTCTACGGCATCAACATTACCGGTTGATAAGACACGTCACATCTCTATCTTTTTCTCCTCTCTATTTCTCAGTATAGATACGGTGTTGTCCCCCATATCTGCGTGACTCCTCGATGAGATGCTCTATTACTTCTAGGAGTAAGCTCAGAGCTAATTTGACTGCCGCTGTAGAGCCGGGGGTCACAGCGACCGGGGTGCCGTTGGCCAGTATGAATAGCTCTGCCCTAGAAATTGCTCCTCGCATCCCTATTTCTTCATAGGATCTTAGCCTGAATATCTCGCCGAATCCCGGTATTTTCCTCCACGCAATGCTTTCTACGACGTCTACCGTTATGTCTCTGGGGCTTGGACCAGTGCCTCCTATGGCTATTATGAAGTCTGTTGTCCCCGACAGTTCGATGACCGCACGTAGTATTTC
>JALWQP010000034.1 GCA_027083045.1 Desulfurococcales archaeon | reverse complement strand
CTTTTCTTCTTGTCGTGTTGTTTTTCCTGTGAGAGGAGGGAGGGGAGAGGGAGGGGAAAAAGGGGTTATTTTAGCTGGTTTAGCGGGGTGTATGTTTTTGCTGGTATGTATGGTAGGATGTGGCGGGTTGTTTTTGGGCTGTATACTTTTCCTTGCCTAGCTATTTCTATTACTTCTTGTTTTGTCGGTGGTTTTCTCAGAAACAAGTAGTCGATCTCTCCTTTTTCGAGATCTTGTATTGCTTCTTCGCGTAAGCCGTAATAGGCGAGCTTTACTTTTCCCTCAACGTTAAGCTTGTTTAGGATCTTTGATACTTTCTTTTGTTCTTCTACGCCTCCCTTTATGATCCATGCTCTACCGTCTCGAGACAATATTATGAAGGCTATACCTCCCTGCTCCAATAGTTTTACCGCTTGCTCCACGTTGAGCTTGGACTCATTTATATCTAGTTCTTTGGACGCTTCTCGCAGGAAGTCCTCTATACCACCTATGATCGCGGGATACCATGTCTCGAGCCTGATACTATCGTCAAAGTAATCTACGACGATCGCTGGTGCTTTGCGATATCCCAGCTCTTTTAGAGCAGCCCAACGATGATGTCCATCAACAATCAAGTACTTATCAGTCCCCGGTATAGGGGCAACTATGATGGGCATATCCACAGCATCCAAGTCCATGATCATCTTCTTGACATCCTCAAGGCGCTTAGTAACAATCTCCTCATGCGGCACCATATTATCAACATCGATCAGAACGGGCTCAACCCGCTTAACCGGTATATCCAGCTTCGGCAGCTTGATGATCACCGACACAAGGCACCAGCCCCACAGCATCTCAAAGCTTATCTAGAGAGACAAGAATATACTAACATCTATAAAACAGTAATTGCAAACATATACAGTAACTATACGTAAATACATAGAAGAGAAGAAAAGAGAAAAAGAAAAGATTTAGTTAGACCTAAAGAACTCAATGATCTTCTCCGCGATCTGGACGCCTGCTCTCTCCTGGGCTTCAGTAGTCGTTGAGCCAATATGGGGTGTCAACACAACATTATCAAACTTGGTCAGCGGATGATCCTTAGGTAGAGGCTCCTCCTCATACACATCGAGCCCAGCACCAGCAATCCAACCATTAGATAATGCCTTGACAAGAGCTCCGGTGTCGACGACGCCGCCTCTCGCAGTGTTTATCAATATTGCTGAGGGCTTCATAAGCTTCAACCGCTCCTCGTTAATCAAATGTCTCGTTGAAGGCAGTAAGGGTACATGCAGGGTAACAATATCAGCCTCCCTCAAAACATCTTCAAGCTCCCTGTACTTGGCGCCTAGTTCTCTCTCAACATCTTCCATCTTCCCACGAGCATCATAGTAGATTATCTTCATACCGAAACCATAATATGCTATGCGGGCTACCTCCCTACCAATCCTACCCATACCAATAACGCCTAGGATCTTGCCCCTGAGCTCAAACCCCATACACTGTTTCTTGGCCCAAACGCCCTCACGCATCTTACGATCGGCGAAGGCGATCTTGCGTGCAACAGCAAGCATTAATCCAATAGCGAGCTCAGCAACACTCCTAGAAGGAGCACCAGGAGTATTCAATACGGTGATCCCTTTCTCCTTGGCCACCTCAAGATCGATGTTATCAATGCCAACGCCAGCCCTGCCAATAACCCTTAGCTTCTCTGCAGCCTCAATAACTCTCCTAGTAACCCTTGGCTTAGACCTCACAATGATGGCGTCAACATCCTTTATTAGCTTGACGAGCTCGTCCTCGGAAGGATACTCTTTAACAATGACTTCGAAGCCAGCGCTTCGGAGCTTCTCGATCGCTTTGGGATGAAGGGGTGCGGCAACCAGCACCTTTACCATAGCGTATCACCTACAACAATAGTATGGATACTTTCATCTTAATAAATTAGGTAACAGCGAGAAGAGGAAGAGAAGAAAAAGAATTAGCTGAAAACAATTTATTTCTGTTTAAGCTCCTCGATAACCTCCTTCAAGTTCTTGAACAGCTCATCGATCTCTTCATCGGTGATATAACCCATATGCCCGATCCTAAACGTGTATTCCTTGACGGGCCCATAGCCCTTCGCTATCTCGAAGCCGCGCTCCCTCATCTTGTTATAGACATCAACACCCCTGACACCCGGAGGCGTCTTAACAACAGTTATGGTAGGGCTATAGTATCCCGGAGTAGCGAACAGCTCCAAACCCAGGTCAAGTACGCCCTTCCTAATTCTTTCCGCACGCCTAGCATACATGTCGAGCCAAGCCTTCTTACCACCCATAGCCTCAATAGTTCTCAGCACAACGTTCAACGCGATAATCTGCGGTATCGGAGGCGTCGAAGGGGTAGACCATTGTTTCTCCAAGTACCTCTTGTACTTCAACAAGTCGAAATACCAGCCCCTGTTTGGAATGTTCTTGGCTTTCTCGAATACTGCCTCACTTACAGCAGCCATGGCAAGGCCGGGCGGTACGCCGAATGCTTTCTGGCTACTGGCGAAGACTAGATCGAGGCCCCACTCGTCAACCTTTATGTCGGCTGCACCCATAGCTGAGACAGCATCGACGAACACGAGCTTGTCATGCTCCTTAGCAACCTTGGCGAGCTCAGGCAAAGGATTAAGGACACCTGTGCTTGTCTCATTATATGTTATCGTAACTGCTTCAACATCAGGGTTCTTCTTCAATGCCTCGTCGAGTTCCTCGGGGAGAACAGGCTCGCCAGGCTTCTTCTCCAGCACAACAGCCTTACGACCGTTGCTCTCAACTACTTCACGGTATCTGTTGCCGAAAGCACCGATGATCGTTACCAGGACTTTGCCGCCGGGAGTTACGGCGTTCCTGATGCTGGCCTCCATGAACCCGGTGCCGCTAGCAGGTATTAGGAGTACCGTAGCTTTTTTCGCCTCGAGGAACTCTGCGAGTCTTAGGGTTGTGTCGCGGTGGAGTGCCTGATACTCCTTAGACCTGTGGCTGAACATCTGGAAACTCATAGCCTTCAGTACTTCGGGGAAACACGCTACTGGTCCCGCAGTGAATAGCTTCAGCTTCTTAGGCCATATGATCTTCTCAACTTCGCGCAGGATATCATCACAGTTCATGACATGTTCCCTCCAGTACGCTCAGTCAATTTTGCCTATATAGAGATATGGTAGTAATATATGATTCCATACGATCAAGGAAAGGCGGTCCCAGTCGCTCCACCTACATCATCGCTCAGTTCGTCTCTGCTCGGTCATCCCAGACATGTCTATAAATCCAATACCTTATATATCCAGATACTGATCAATATTCCTGGGTCAGATGATCATGGTGGAAGAAGAGATCGATTATAGCGAGATAGTGCCCGAAGATGTGTTGGAGGAGATCGAGAAATATGAGGCAAAACTGAATAGGCGGAAAACAAGGAAAAAATACCCCTCTAGCAGAGACATAGTAGAAGCTGTAAAAGAAGCAGCCCTCCATGCAAGGGGAATACATCCCGACGAATTCCCGGATCTGGTTTACCGAATACTCGAGGAACAAGGCTTTGACACAAGGTATGTTACTGTGAAAAGGATCTGGAGAACCTACGAGAAACTAGTAAGAACAGGAGTTATACCTGACACACTACATGTTGTCCATTAATAATCAGCTGGTTAGGGGAAAAGCCATGACAGGCAATAAGGATAGTGTCACGCCCGGAATCTATGTTAAACTACCATCTGGTATATGGGTGAAAATACAGGGGAAACTGGAGAGACTAGTAAGGGCGTCACGGAAAGGTAAGGGAAAACCGAAAACTAGTGTGGCATACACATTGATCGGTAAAAGTCTGGATAATCCCCCACAAAGGCCTAGCGGGGTACCTGAGAGAATATATGTTTCCTCGATTAGGATAACAAAGCTCCTCATAAAACTACTTGATGAGGTCAAGATTGATAAAGAGATAATACTTGTCTGGCCACGGACCAAGGAGACCTATGTTATCGAAATATATTATCCACGGAAAGCGATCGTTGACAGGATAAGAAGGCTTGCAGAAGAGCTAAAAATACTGAGGCAGATCAAGGAGAAGCCCGTAGGCTCCTCCTTACGATGATGTTAGGTCCGTTATTCTCTATTATTATCTGCTCAATAGTGATCCTATACCCGCATACGGGGCATCTATAATAGAATGTTATTCTATGGCTCCCATCACTCATTCTCTCCGATTCTTCTACAAGGTACATTGGCTTGCCATCCTTTTTACAGTATAATGTACCAGTCATATCGTGTCCCCAGTAAAACCCTCTGTATTCTAGGGGTAAGTAGTAATTTAGTACCCAATATATACGTATGTTTAGAGAATAGCTTCAACGGTGTAAAGGAATGGACTTTATATATAAGCTTCGCAAGCTACATGAGGAGACAGGCCTCGATGATATCGTGATCATATCTCCTGAGAATATCGAGTACTTTCTAGGCGTACCCACCATAGCGGACTCAGTGATAGTGCTCTACAGCCATAGAGGAGACCTAGAAGTCTATGTGCCAATACTCGAGTACTACAGGTACAGAGACATGCTCGGTAAACAGGATGTAGAGGTCTATGCGGTATCCAAGAAGATCAAGCCAAACGATGCAAGGGTCTTCGAGGGTGAATACAAGGATCTTTTCGAAAAAATAGGTACGGGGAAAGAGAAGATAGGATGTGACATAGGCTACTCTTCACCACTTATAAATCCACTACGGGAAAAGCTGGGCAAGAAAATAGTCGATATATCAGAGACTATCACGGGCTATAGGATGAAGAAAGAACCTTGGGAGATTGAGAGGATAAAAAAGGCAATAAAAATTACACAGAACTCAATAAAAGCACTAGTCTCCTACATCCAAGAAGGAATAACTGAGGCGCAACTCGCCGGCGTATTTGAGCATAGAGCTAGACAGTACAACGTATCGCAGTATGCTTTCGACCCGATCATCGTCTTTAACCCGGAGACGAGCTATCCACACAATATACCCGGCCCTAACAGGCTCAGAAGACCGAACCTCATCCTAGTAGATGTTGGCGTTAAGTACCAGGGGAGGTGCAGCGACCTAACAAGGATGATCCTTTGGGGTAGGCCCAGAAAAGAATGGAGGAGAACATTGGAAGCAGTCAATGAAGCCATAGATGAGGTTATCGACAAGGCAGAGCCGGGGATGACGGGAGAAGAAATAGCGAAGATAGCCATAGACATCATAGCAAAACATGGCTATGGAGAGAGATTCATCCATGGACTGGGACACGGGCTAGGAGTGGTCGTCCATGAACACCCCTACTTGACGCTAGGATCGACTACCAAGGTGGAGCCAGGAGTAGTATTTACCATCGAGCCCGGCATATATATTCCCGGTGAATTTGGCATCAGAATAGAAGAAGATGCTGTGATGACCGAGAAAGGAGTGAAAACACTCTCTTCAAGCCTCGAGAGAATAATTACCCCTTAAGGAACCTTGGAAAATCAAGTATTTCTTTACCACCAATAAGCATTGATCTAAGACGGCTGATACCATCTGTTCTTCCATCGATCTCATTACCCTCAACATCAATAACCGGTAGGCCAAACCTCTTAGCAATAGCATAGCCACACGCGATATCGAGGTTCCTAAGCTTACCAGTGTTATGAATAAATAATGAGAACCTACCTATGGCCGCATATGTTGATTCGAGAGCCGCCGAGCCGAGCACCCTTATTCTCGAACCAAGCCTGTACCTGCCATGTAAATACCTCTCAACAACAACGAATAGCGACGGATCATTAGTATAAACAGTGGCTATACCCGACTCTAGCTCGCGGCGCTCATGCATAACCACCCCATTAACATAGACGTTCTCTTCATCAAAACTGTATATCTCACGTACAAACACATTAGCGACAGCACCGCTTAGTGCCTGGCTTAAGTAGGGTTTATCAATGCTATAGAAAACCACAGAAACCGCGGCGACCGGTATTCCGAGGACATAATTGAGAGAACCATCCAGTGGATCTGTCAGCAAGATCAAATTGGCCCTATCACTTATTCTCACAATTCCTTTCTCTTCGGACACGATCAGTACATCTAAGCCTTCAGCCTTAACAAGATCAATTAAGAAATCCTCAGCAAGCCTGTCAGCTCTTCTCGTCGTATCGCCGGAGGCGCCTCTGCCTAATACCTCGTCCAACCCCCTCGTTCCATGAATATCGCGCAGATACCCAGCAACTTCCCCGACTATTCTTCGAGCCGTTCTCTCTAGTTCTTTCGCATCCAATATAATTACCTCTTATGGGCTTGATAACACCCTAATATATAGGATTTAAACAGTACATAGTTATATCTCTTGAACAAGTAATATAATGAAGACAACATGGGTGATACGATGAAGCTTATAGAAGCAACATTCAAGCCTGCCAAGGACAAAGTCATCGAAGGCATAGAGGATACGGTGCCGTTCATCCTATCGATCAAGGGTGTACACAGCGCATCACCACCAGTAGCCTTCCTCATAATGATAGATGTCAGTTACTCGATGGATGGCGAAAAGATATTCAGGGCAAAGCAGGCCGCGCTGAAAATCCTTGAGCTCATACGTGATAAAGACTATGTCGGCGTATATGGGTTCTGTGGTAAAGTCAAAGAGGTATTAAAGCCAATACCTTTCAGCGACAAGAAGCTCGTTGAGAAAGCCATTGTATCGCTTAAACTAGATAGTGGTACAAATATTTACGAAGCATTGAAAGTCCTGGCAGAACAGGCTAGGAAGCTCGTAGAGTCAAAAGCAGTATCTGCCGTTAGAGCAATATTTATCACGGATGGTGAACCTACATCTGGGCCGAAGAAGCCCAAGAAAATACTTGAGATGGCTAGAAAGCTTCGTGAGGCTGGCGGAACCGCTCTGGTAATTGGTGTAGGTGAGAAATACAACGAAAAACTACTCCTAGATATCGCTCGTGCTGTCAATGGTGTATTCGAACATGCACATGATCCAGAAGCACTCGAAAAGACCATGTATGAATACACATCGATCGTAAGAGAGCTGTGTGCAAGAGAAATAGTCGCAACATTAGTCTCGTCGCCGTATACTCGTGTAAACATTTACAATAGAGAATCAATAACCATCGACAATGAGACCAGGGTAAACATCGGAGACATACACTATGGAGAGGTAATCGATGTAGTTGGAGAACTACTTGTGGAGCCTATGGTTTCAGGAACGCACGAAGCATTAACCATAATGATATCATACATCAATCCAGAAACTGGTGAACAAGAATTCCTGAGACCGATCAAGTTCTCACTGAACATTATAGAGAGAGGCCGTGCCGGCGAAATAATGGTAGATAACACTGTAGAGGCAGAAGTAAGAGCCGTCAAGGCCGCACTAGCCCTGAGCGAGAACGTAGGTAAGAAGCCTAAGAAAGAGGAAATCGAGAAGCAGTTCGAAGAACTTGTCGAGGCAACACGCGTACTTGGGTCAAAGAACCTTGTGACGAGAACCATGAGTATAAAGGAGATGCTGAGCGAAGAGGGATTCACACCCGATGTAACTAAGGA
>JALWQP010000033.1:3403-7583 GCA_027083045.1 Desulfurococcales archaeon | reverse complement strand
AATCTTGATGAAACACTAAACAAAATTAAAGAAGCAATTAACAATTATGTAAATGAGACATTAGAAAAGCTAAAAACCATATCAAAACGTGTTGATGGGCTTAACAGCCTGCTTAAGAAGTATTCGTATCTAAAGGAATACGTTGCTAAGTACCGCGAGTTGTTGGATTTCATAGAGGAGATGAGGGATGTGGCTAATACGAAGAGTTCGATTAGAATAATAGGAATTAGACTAAACAGTATAAATAGGAGACTCGATCAAATTGACAAATTAATCGACGAACACAGGAATAAGCTAATGATTGATAATACTACTATTTTAGCTGAATTAATTTCACAATTACATAGCCATGTAAATAATGTAGCAAGGGAGCTTGAAAAAACATTAAACTCCGTAGAACAGGACTTTAGGAGTATTAATATCGAACTTGTCAAGGAGCTAAAGGGGTATGTATCGAGTAGCCTTGATAGCCTTATGTCGCTGTACGGAGTCCGGAAGAGAATCTGCCTAGCTTTTGCAAATCGTTCGGAGAATATACATAATGTATGTGAACGTATTTCTGGGTTAATTGGAGAACTGAAAACATTAAAAGAGGATATCGTTGTAGGCCTAGATGACTTAGCCGATAAGATAAATAAACATAGCGAGTTTATCAAACTACTAGATACAGTGAAGGATAGTTTAGTCTATTTCTCCAGAAAGATTGATACGCTCTACGACCTATTGTCGAGGGAAATAATCGAGGCCGTTAAAAAAGAGGCCGGAAAACTTGGCTTATCTGGTACGACGATCCGGATAATGGAGATCATATTCGATATGGTCTCTAAAAAGAAAGACATAAGTATTAGCAATGTAGTGGCCGAAGCACGTGCTAGGGGTATTGATAATGAAGCTGAGATCTATAAATCCATATATGCATTAGAGAGCAATGGTATTGTTATGACTATTGTAAGGGTGAAGTAGGAGCTATTTTTTATATATTCTATAATCACATAGAAACTATCATGTGGACTAGCGTGTAGCATGGAGGTTGTTTAGACATAGGGACAAACTTTTCTGATAAAAATCTGGTAGGCATAGTGTTAAGCGAGAGTACAAGTGATAGGGCATATATTCAGTTAACTGAGAAGGGAGAGGAAAAAGTATATGAGGGTATGTTACTCATTATTCGTGGTTCTCGACACGAATACCTGATCCGTGTAGACAATATTTATCCGCGCTCAACGCTATACACGCCGCAATCCCCACTCGTGTTGGCTCAAAAGAAGGGCATAGCTCTTCAAATCATTAACAAAATGGATAATCGCTATACAATAGCTGAGGCAGTAATCCTAGGTGAAATAACTAGTTATGGACTGAAAGATGTTAACTACCCGCCAATGCCTGGAGATCAAGTTTATATGTTTGATCCTAGAAAAGACTTGAAGAGGGTATTTGGAGTAGAGCATGGAACGAGCGGAGTAGTATGGATAGGCTCTATACTTGGCTATAGAAATATGCCTTTACCACTCGACGTAGAAAATATTACTATGCATTTCGGGATATATGGCGTTACAGGTTCAGGGAAGAGTTATTTCGGCGGCATCCTCATAGAAAAACTGAGCAAAATACCCGTCTCTGAGGAAACCACTTCGGCTTTACCTGTTATAATAGTCGATGCAAACGGCGATTATCTAGACTACTATCAAGAATTTCTAAGAAAAGGATATTTCGGAGACTACGAGAGAGTATGTAGGATGGTATTCCCGACAAGTAACTTAATACACGAGAAACACGGATCCATATATCCGAATGTTGAGCCCATCTACATAACCCTGGACGAGTTCAACGCCCGTGAAATAGCTGAACTCATCATAACATATAAGATGGGCGGAGTATCACAATCTACAGAACTACAGATAGCCGGGCTAGCAATGGCGTTAGACGATATACTTGAGGAAGGATACTCGATTACAAAGGTTCTCATCGATGAAACCCTATTGGACGAAGTTTTGATAGGGTCACTTAAACAACACAAGGAAGAAAAGGAAATACATCCGTCCACATATAATGCAATTGTATCGGCTATTAAGAAATTCGCCTCGGATATCTATAAGCACTATAAAATACTATCGACGAAACCGACAATAAATAGTAGGAGAATAGACGAAATAGTGAATAAGCCTGAACTTGTTATAATAGATTTTACCTCTGAAGGCGCACCGGGAATCCCTCTAATTGTAAAACAACTAGTCATAGGATATCTCGCCAAAATCCTCTACAATAGATTCACACAGTTTAAACTGAGCGGCCAAGAAAAATACCTGCTACTAGTGATAGAAGAAGCCCAAAACTATATTCCTAGCAAATCCTATCCCATAGGCTCATCTATCGCTAGAGAATACCTATCCCTCATCGCTACTCAGGGAAGAAAATTCGGTCTATGCTTGGGCCTAATAACGCAAAGAGCGAGCTTTGTTGATCCTATCGTTATATCAATGCTAAATACTCACTTCATATTCCGTATGAGCCCGGAAGACACAAGCTATGTAATGAAGCTGTCTGGTGGTCTACCAGAAGCGTTGAAGAGGAGAATAACGAGGCTGGGTAAAGGAATGGCGATCGTGATGGGCCAAATGAATAAATTAGGCCATCCAATAATAATCGAAACCGGTAAACGATCTGTCTCTCATAGAATGGGTAGGACTGATCTTATTGGATTCCTCAAGGCTTTAAAAAGATGAAGGAATAGATCCCATAGACGGGGCGTATTTTGATTGAACGAACACGAATATGATAAGAAACTATATGAATTCTCTCGAACAGAGCCGGAGATAGCAGTAGGGCTTATCGAGGAACTACATAGGAAAAGGGAGGAACACTATAATCTACTGCTTAAGCTAAATAAAAACGCCAGAAAAATATATGAAAAAATCAAGGACAAGCAGGACATTATAAAAACCGTAAAATTCAGCGAGAAAGAATATATTGATAAGCCCCTGGCGGGAATAGACGGTTCGATGTATGTTATAGGGGGCAGAGGTAAAAGATACTACGCATTCATATCGGCAGTAATTGTACTCATGGAGCGAGGCCTATCCTCCACGGGAGACTCAGTGAAAACACTATATCCTAGGGACTGTATCAGGGTAGAGGCTTTTGACGATCCCAGCCTAGGTAATGAAGTTCAGAGGATCGCTGAGGACATGATGTTCTACTACGAGACAAAGGCTCTCTACGAGGTAAATCATATGTGTCGTGAACAAGGCAAATGTTATTACGTTTTTATAGATGGACCCATAATCGATCCCCCGCGAGAACTTACCAGTTATGGTAAGAAATTCGCTTATGAGAGATTAAAGAACGATATAATCGGGCACCACATATTATCAAGGATAAACAGCGTTGACTCGATTTATTACTCCTATAGAATACACCCTTTTATCGAAGCATGGAATCTTAGGAGCAGAGAACATTATATTGTTGGATACGTCAAGAACACCAGAACGGAACAGCTACTTACAAAAGAACTGATAAACAACGGGGTCAGCAGGAATCTAGTATCGTCCTTCACAGGAGATGATGAAATCGCCTATATGGTTCTAAGTAATGCTGTAGGAGACACCGATAATTACGCCTATCTGGGTCCCTTTAGAATCACCTGCTATGACGACGAGCTTAGATACATGAGAACATATCTCAATGAAGGATTAACCCTATACTATATTTACGGTATCAACAGATGGCATAATAAAGTATTTAGACTCGAGCTAGGAGTATCAGAGGATACTCAAGATAATACTGATATAAGCAGGGTATTTGATAACCTCTACAAACTTGTACTAACAATAACACTACCGGGTAACGTTCATCCGCTACCAGTAGTGGTCGCACATGAAAAATGTAAAATCAGGCCTGGAGCAGCACAACTCATCTACGAGCTACTATTATCGGGAATATATTCAGATGTAATTAGCTCGAACGAACTTAATGAGTCCGATACAATGACGACACTAAATCTGTTAAGGGAAGTTATAGAAAAACATTAAAATATTGATATGGATCCTGTAAATAGTCCAATATTTTTGTTTAACTTATTCCTTTTTTACTAAAAAATACAAGAATAGACATAAAACATAAAGATAACCCTGAAGGTATCATAATATTTGGGTTTTTATAAATTATATATCCAAGAAAAACA
>JALWQP010000033.1:0-3393 GCA_027083045.1 Desulfurococcales archaeon | reverse complement strand
CAAGTATTTAATATTATCACGAAGTTTAAGAAAGTATCTTAAAAGAGATCCAAATAATCAAGTGGTTAGGGGTGCATCACTTGTATCGTCGTCACTTAGCTTTGATTATTATGAGCGTTTTACTAGTAGTTATACTTGTTGCCTCTATTTTCACGCAGATAACGTCTTCTTATGGTACATTGTCTGATGCCCTTATTTCTCCGAGATACATTATACTTTCTGTAGGGTATAGTGATGGAAAGACTAGTTTCTACGAGTATCTGAGAAATATTGCAAGTGATCTTATAAATTATACTATTACGGATAATACCAAGCTTATTATTGAGAACACCAATGTTGTAGCGAATGGGGAAGTATCGATAAGATATTCCGGTGTGATTTCCCGCGAATACAGAAGTGAGACAATAATTGATATTCGCTACACTACGGATGCCATTAATAAGACGATGTTGCTTTACCATGTTGTTCTGAGGAGGAAATTACTATCGTCTAACACCAGTCTGGTGGATGTTGCTGAGTCCTATATTTTGTACAGCCGTGTTCATGCACCCTTAGTTATGTATAATATTACAGGAACAAATGCCTCGATAGTCTACTTGCTGGATGCTATGATTAGAAAGATCATATTGTATCCCCTCCTCGCAACTGATATATTGGAGAAGCGAGAGCAAGGCGGAGGAAATACGACCATCTATGGTAGTGCAGGGACAGGTAATGCTACGTTGACGGCAAACGGCGAGATACATATAGTGTCTGCATCATTTACTTCTGGTGCTCCAGGGGTCTTTACGACGCTTTCCATAAGGATAACGTATAATATTACTGCATTATACGGAGAACCATTTTTCGTGATTATGAGAAGGATCATGGTGAAAGGCGTAGACAACTATTTTGGAGAAACCGGAACAGAGGAGCTCTTAGGCGCCTATATTCAGGGTATATCACCCGTTATGCAAAGAGCCACGGCCCACGTGATCAACGATATCGTTGCCGAGAGCCTCGTGATGAACTGGACCCGGCTCGAACTAGTATTCGACGCAAATAATGACTCTTATGTGATGGGGGCGAGGTATGCGGCGGAAAACGCATCGGCGGCTGATCTCCCCACGGTATTCCTAGCATCGAACCTAGCGGCAAGGGGATTCAGGGCGTCCTCCATTATGAGTCTCCTGTCTATCCTCCACACTTTGTTCAACGGGTCACGGGTCGATCCAGTGGCTGTCCTGGAGAAGATAAGGCGGGTATTGGGCGAGCCTATATATTTGCTGAGCCCGGACATATATGAGGCCCCGAGCAAATCAGTCCTGGAGACAAGCGCCGCTATAAACGAGTCGTCGAAAGAAATACTGGGTGAGCTAGAGGAAATCCTAGGCATAGAGAAGAACATAACGGTCGCTGAGCACGAGGTCATCATACAGCCCTTCCCATCGCTTAAAGAAGACGTTGCCGTATACATGGCGCTCAAAATCATCTCGCCAACAACAATAACTATCACATCGACAGGCGCAAGGACAACGACGATGCCGCCACAAACCACGACGAAAAGCCCATTACTAACAACACCTCCAAAAACAACAACTACGAAAACACTCCAATCACACACCGTAGCCGCACCTCAGAAACCAGCGGCGCCGACACAGACAATGACTGCAACAACACCGATCAGCAGAGAGGGATCATCAGGAGTGACGCCTCTAATAATAGTGCTCATACCCATCATAGCGTTCGCACTACTAATACTCATACTCCACATTAGGGCGAAGAAGAGGGTGACGGAAGAACTTATCGAAGAACTAGAAGAAACCCCGAGCAAGATAGAACAGCTAGGAGACATCGTGGACGCTATGAACAAGGCCATCACGGCGTAACAAGAGAGTATCAGAGCTCTAGCCGATCAGCTAAGACTATAGTCTAGCCTCTACGCAGCCCTAATTGCAATAATAGCTGTCGCAGTGGGAGTACTAGCTATTATCGGGAGAAATAACAATAGTTTTCCCCTCCACTCGCCATAAATTAATCCGGGATCGCCGGAGAGCTTCCCGATAAAAGAAATATTTTCCCCGAGCCTATCCAGACCTTTTTTCCATATCGTAATCATATTGGGTTGCTCTCATTTTTATCTCTATATCTTTTTTAGTAGGGTTACCTGAGGTTTATATTGGTTTTAGTATTAGGTGATGACAGATTGGGCGAAGCCATTGTTCTCCGCGGCCGGCTGGCTAAGCGTGTCCGGGAGGAGGCTGAAAAGCACAGTATTAGTGTTGAGGAGTACTTGTTGGAGCTCCTAAGCCAGGGCCTCGATCCCCGGGATAGGGCCTTGGAGTATATCGAAGCAGCAGAAGACCTATTGGAGGAGGCGCGTGAGGAGCTTGGGAAGGGCAATGTCCGGCGAGCAGCCGAGAAGCTCTGGGGAGCCGCTACCCTCGCAGTCAAGGCCTACGCCTACTGGAGGGAGGGTAAGCGTTTAACCAGTCATGGGGAGCTATGGGAGTACAAGAGGATAATGGAGGATGAGCTGGGAGAGTGGGTGAGCGACTCCTGGTATGCCGCCAATACTATGCATATTTGCTTCTACGAGGTCTGGTGCAAAGAGAAAGACGTCTCAACGGCCCAGAAGAGAGTAGAGAAGCTGGTGAAGGAAGTAGCATCCATAGTAAAAAAGAAGAAATCAGACAAGACAGTTCCCCATACCCGATCAATGTAGACGACAAAAAGCCCTCCGGCCAAATTCCTGGCATATAGATAATAGATCATTCGGGTATTGAACAGCTATTCATCAGCCACGCTGCGGAGCTCACCAATATACTGTTCTACTGCGCTAAGCCCACAAACACTTAGTGACCGAATATATTGGCGGCAAGACTTAACATACTTACTAATCTATAACGGTTTATCCCGCTCGACACCGTATACACGGTACATGGTTGTTTGCTCTGAGAGCCTTTCAATTTTTGTTTATTGTTTCTGCAATGAAACACCCGTTTTCCCACTCCACAGGAAACAGCTTTCAATTTTTGTTTATTGTTTCGACATTCTATGAGCAGGGATTAATTGACGACAAACAAGCTATTGAACTTTCAATTTTTGTTTATTGTTTCGTGTTTTCTGCTAGCTTGTCATACGTCAATGAGTGCTTGTCCACACTTTCAATTTTTGTTTATTGTTTCACATAGACATTGTTGCCTTGCTGTGTCCACCACTGATAGATCTTTCAATTTTTGTTTATTGTTTCGGTTTGAAGGATACTTAGACGGTCAACTAATAGGTAGTGCTACCTTTCAATTTTTGTTTATTGTTTCTGGCCGGACGCTTGGAATACTAGGGCTAACTGTGATGTACTGATCTTTCAATTTTTGTTTATTGTTTCTTATCAAATATATCACGGTTGTACAT
>JALWQP010000032.1 GCA_027083045.1 Desulfurococcales archaeon | reverse complement strand
CCATTTATACATTCTGCTATTCTCTCAGCGTATTTCCTAGAGAGATCAAAAGATGCTATGTCCCTATCATGGCTTCCAGCCCCATGAAGGGCTATAACGGGATATCTCAATAATTCCTCGAGAACTCTTGGAAACATACTGCTCCCGACATTTGAGAAGGGCCCATAATGTATATCGGTGTACACTACAAACCCGTTTCCAAGCCTCAAGATCCTTGGCTTCACCTGTTGTTCAGAACTGATCTCTTTGAATACCTGTTCGATCGCCCTGTCCCTGTCTAGCCAGTTCTTTACAAAAAGAGTTCCAAGATCGGGGGCTGGGTAACCTGCCAGTTTATGGATGGACATTATTTTGTAGATAATAAAATCCAATACTATGGCGATCGTAACACCTATGAATAGTATTGGTTCAAATCCAAAAAATACAACATATGTAATAATTACTGGTATCACCGCCACTATATAGTTCCGGATAGACGTGCCATTTATGCCTAAAACTATTATTATCAAGAAAATACTAGATGCTATTAAGCCATATTTAATTCCAAGTATGAACATTAGTACCAATGAATATACTTCTATAAGTAGACCTGCCATGAGTATTCTATTAGCATATCTTAATGGACCGTTGAAAAGCTTCGAGTAGATGAGTATAATAGAAACTGTCAGGACGTAGAGGAGAAACGCCGGAAACAATATGCGCTTATTGACTAGATAGGCACCGATATTAATCAGGAGTGTTGTTGCCACAATAGTGGGTATACCGGGGAGTCTGAAGAGAACCGCATAATATTTTTCGAGCCCTGTCCTTGGCTTATAGACCAACTCCTCTTCACACCATCACTGACTTCAGTAGTATTAGCGGCCGCAAGGCCCCCCTTATCATCCCCATGTCCCGTAACGGGTGCTCGTCAAAGGGGGTTCCCACCCATTTTTTCTAGTGAGTATCCGGGTGCTTATTATCATTTATTATAAATAATAAATTCCTAAACTAAATACGATCATGTTAGATCGCCACATGAACATGCAGCTTCATGAAGCACATAATGGAGATCTTCAACACTTTCAGAATTATTGATTGATATAAGTACAGGTCGGTATGCACCACGCGTCTTTACCGTTATCGAGATGAGCTCCGGGAGAATATCTGATACAATGCCTTCGGAATCCCCGATATCCTCCAGTAGCTTCTCGGGACTTGTTATTAATTTTCTTATTATGTTTTCTCTTGCTTTGTCAAGTGTATCTGCTTTAGTAATTACGGGGATCACATCAATGCCTATTTTAACTTGAAGCAGTACTCCAAGAAACCACATTGTAATAGCATCTGTAGAGGTTCTTATCATAGAAGAGTCAATTAGATATGATATAACCGTCCTCCCTATCGCCTGTAGTCTTCCCATTATTTCACGAGTCTCAGGCCTGAAAATAAATGCTTCCAGCTGTCCAGGAGTATCAACTATTATGACATCCCAGTTCTCAGGTTCATTGAATGGCTGTTCTCTCATTATCTTATCCATTATTTGGGAAATCATTTCAACAGCTTTCATGAACGCGCCATTTGGGCCTAGACCATGCTCTCTCATTATGTCTTTTATAGTAATGAATTCACGTATATCCATACACGGCTCATAAGGTAAGAACTCTGCTCCCGGATCCATGTTTACCTGGCACACGTTCAAGAACATATTGGTTCTCAGCCATTCGCCATATGTTCTTGTCAACGTGGTTTTTCCCGATCCGGCAGGACCAGTGAAAACTACTATGTATGACATAGTTATCATCCTTGTTTTCGACTGTTCACGTAACAGATATTCTCAGTGTAGAGGCAATGTTTTTGGTGAAATTATATGATACATTCGAGTTAACATTATACTAAAAATTATTCACATAACCTT
>JALWQP010000031.1 GCA_027083045.1 Desulfurococcales archaeon | reverse complement strand
CTAGCCTCCTTAGTAGTTCTCCTAGCTTGCTCCTCATCTCAACTAGCTTAGCATCTAGGTCTTTGAAGAAGTCGGAAACACTACCATAAGTGACAATGTCTATTAATTTGCCCTCATCTGCCATACTTGGACACACCCCTATGAAGAGGCCACTTTTATGACACCCAAAATCCCGTAATAAAGTTTAACTAGCAACTTTAGCTAAAGGGAAGGGGATTAGCTTGAAAAACGATCCAAGAGAGATAGCTGTCAGGATGGCGGAGTCATTCTCATCTGACCTACGTGCATTCATATACGATAATAAACTGATTGACTCCAGGATATTGAAGCGTATAATTGGATTATCCGGGTTCGACGCCTATATTGATAGGCATGCGGAAGGAAACATAGTAGTATATTATATAAATCCTTATAAAATTAGGAAAAAGTGCCTATATGAGAAATGTGCTGATCAACCTACTGAAAGCGTCAAGACGTGTATTAGTAAGTGCATAGCACAGGAGATGGAAAGGGTGTCTAGAGATCTTGCGGAAACGATTATAGATATCGCTAATAGCCTACAGGCCTGAACATCCTACCCACCATATTAATTAAATTACTCATTATTATTACATATTTTTATAAGCTTCTCTAGAAACATGTCGATCCCGTCTGTACCCCGGAGATTACACTGACTCGACTCCAGCAGCTCTACGACGGCCATAACGGCCTCTCTTATAAATGAGCTCTTAGTTATTCCCAAGCGAGAAACAATCTTATTTATTCTCTCGTGTTCTTTTTGATTTATCTTTGCAGTTATCGTTACATTTCTTGATAAACCGTTGGAAGAGAACCCGATATTGTAATCCTTGCTGGCCATGCCCCCTACCATGAGCATCCCCACCACAGAATCCGAAAAGCTTCCCCTGCATGAATAACAATACCCGGCGTAGGTGGAATATAAACACTATAAGCTTAACACAGGCTTATCTCCCTTATATAGTAAGGTGATTACAGGTGGTTGATACCAATCGAGACGAGCTAGGCAGCTACTTCGACAAAATCAAGGAACCAATACTACTGTATAAGGGCGTAGTCACCTGTCCCGTGTGCAGGAAGAAGAGCCTCGAACTCGAGGAGCATCTCTATGAAGTCCCATACTTTGGCAGGATCCTCCTCTCATCGGGAAAGTGCACTAATTGTGGCTATGTCTACAAAGACGTTAGGCTAGCCGAGACAACTAAACCTAAAAAGATCGTGCTCCGCGTGAAGGGAGAGAAGGAGTTAAGGTATCTGCTCGTCAAGTCATCTTACGCTTATCTATCAATTTTGGAGAAGAACTATGAGATGATACCGGGCCCGGCTAGCCATGGATTCATATCCACGGTTGAAGGTGTTCTTCACAGGTTTATGGAGGCCCTCGAAGTCGCCTGTAAGGGTAGAGAAGAGGAGTCCGGATGCTTAGGGAACAAGAAATGGTTAGAGCGCGCTATCGATGGCAAGGAGGAGTTCACCCTTGTTATCTGTGATTATGAGGGGGCTAGCAAGATAATGGGCGATAATGTGATAGAGGAGCCGTTAGACGAGTATTGTAGTGAGAAGAAACCAGAGTGGATGTATTCCTGGAGCTAGATGCTACTCTACCTTTATCTCCTTGCCTTCCTCCTTCTTGGTCTTCTTCTTTTTGAGTTTGATTTCTAGTACTCCATTCCTATACGACGCCTTCGCAGTATCTGGATCTACTTCAACTGGTAGATCTACCTCCTTGTAATACTTCCTGTCGTTCTCTGCCCTGATATAGACCTTGTCTTCTGTCGCCCTCACCTTTATCTTCTCCTTGTCAACGCCTGGGAGCTCTGCGATTACCCATACCTCGTCGTCTACTTCCATTACATCAACCAGCGGTTCGATTTCCTCTCTCAATATCGGTTTACC
>JALWQP010000030.1 GCA_027083045.1 Desulfurococcales archaeon | reverse complement strand
GTGAAAAACATCCCTCCTACGTAGGAGGAACAACAAATAGGCACTTGCAAAAACAGATACCAATGGATAAAGAGGAGTAATCAGAACGAGGAAGACCAGGAAATACCTCTCAAAATCACTCCTAAGCAAGAGCTTTCCACGCAAACCACGGAGATCCATGATCCATCATCGCCATATAACCTAGTCAGAGAGGAAAAATACCACGGTTTATTTTAGGGGACCAAATGTTTTAATAATATTCTTCATGGACACCAGTAATAGGAATTAAAGTAGAGTTTATTTAATATGATGACCCAAATCCTTCTTTGGTGGTGTTCATGGTTAATGACCGTGTTGTAGGTGGCGGGCTCGTAGCAGTATCTGTTATAGTCATCATAGTCTATAACGCGTTATTGTTCCTCCCCATGTTCAAGGGAATAGACATACTGCTTCTCAAACTAACAGCAGCCGTAGCAGTAACAGTAGCGTTCGCGTTACTGGGATGGATAGGATACACCCTAGCAACGACGCCCCCGCCAAAGCCGATAGAGGAAATAGAGAAAGAGCTTGAGGAAGAGCTCAAGAAGCTAGAAGCAGAGATCAAGAATGGCGAAGAGAAAGAGGAGGGAAATGAGAAGACAAGAGAGTCTGCCCAGCAATAATTGTTATGGTTGAGGCACGCTATGAGCGAAGGTAAAAGTTTTGACACCAAATCAATAACTGTTTTATAGCGGTGATTTTTCTATTTAATCTATCATAACAAGTTCTTGAGCTCGTTTATCTCATCTATCATGACGTCAGGCCTACATCTTGCCGAGTTTCTCGGTCCCCAGGGTCTTTTAACAAGTATGAATCTCATCCCAGCATTCTTCGCGGCCAGACAGTCGACAAGGGAGTCGCCAACATAAAGTGCTTGGCTGGGCTCCACATCAAGTTTCTCGAGCGCTCTCAGGAGCAGATATGGGTCGGGCTTACCAGGTGCTCCCTCTTCATAGCACTGGATGACGTCGAAATACTCTCTTATACCGAAGTACTCGAGGAACTCATGAGTTCTATTGGCATGAGATGATGTGACGAGGCCGAGCCTATATCCCTTGTTTCGGAGATAATTTAGAGTTTCTTTGACCCCGGGGTAGAGCTTCACGTCTTCGCGCCATGTCTTCTCTCCACAAACTCTAGCCAGCCTATAAACCTCCGCCAATAGTTCTCGCTCCTCCTCGGAGGAAGCAATCCTTGCCATTATATCATCGGCTGTCCTGCCGAGATAACCATATATCTGCTCCCGCGTCACAGGTATGCCTTTCTGTCTGAAGGCCCATACCCAGCAACGAACAATATTATCGACACTATCAATGATCGTGCCATCCATATCAAATAATACAGCTCTAACGCCGTCGAGCAACGCTTCAATCAATCCCGCATACACCTCTATGCCATTGAATGATTATTATAGGATAATATTAAGCCTATGGAAGGCCATCATATATTAGAATGTCTAGCAATATCCTCTTACGAGGAGTAGCCTTGACGAGAATCAGTGCTGGATATGCGGAGAAAACAATAACGCCTAAGGATAACAACCACTATCTAGCAGGCTATATAATACGAGACAAGCCAATGAAGGGTGTCCATGACGACATCTATGTCCGAACACTTATCCTAGACGGACCCTGGGCCCGTCTGGTCATAATGGAGCTCGACCTGCTCTGCATCGACAAGAACATATACATGGACACCAAGAGAAGAGCCGAGAAGATCCTAGGCAAAAACCACTTGGTACTAGCAGCTTCGCACACCCACTCAGCACCATCAACACTATACCGTGACCCTCTCCACAGGATAGGCGTGGGGGAATTCCGTAAAGACTACTATGACTACGTCATGGAGAGGATCGAGGAAGCCCTAGAGGAAGCGGTTTCGACGGCCGAGCCCGTCCAAGCATGGTTTACCTCTACAGAGATAAAAGGAGTCGCCACCGATAGGAACACGCCGAGGAAAAAGATCGACCAGAAAGCCGTAATTTTAGGCCTAGACATGAGGAGTAAAAAAGTACTAGTCATAAACTACCCGGTACATCCTACCGTCCTAGGCCCAGATAACCTATATGTAACAAGAGACTTAGTAGGTGCTCTACAGGACAAAGTAGAGGAGCATACAGGCTATAGGACAATATATCTCAACGGAGCAGCAGCCAATATCTCGACAAGATTTACGAGAAGAAGCCAGAGCTTCGAAGAAGCAGAAAGACTGGGCCATCTCGCGGCAGAGCAGATCATTGAGGCCATAGCCCTAGGTAGAAAGAAAGAGCTCGCCTTCGAGGATATGAGAGTATGTAATGACAGGGTCGATCTGAAGGCTAGAAACCATGACGAACTATTAAGACTAGCCGTGCTCATAGAAACCTCGATAAAGCTCAAACTAAAAGAAACAAGCGAGCCCGGGAAACGCAGGGCCCTAGAAGCTCAACTGGAAGCGATTAGGGCTATCAAGGAGTTCTCATACATACTGAAAAACATAGGAAACATAGGGATAGCCCTCATAGCTATAAGCATTGACAATGTGCTGGGAATGGTGACTTGGCCCGGCGAAATAGATAGTATGGCGTCCCTACTGCTACGGGGCACGACCGGGTACGATGAGGTAATGCTAATAGGGTACGCGAACGAGTATACGGGGTACCTCGTACCCGAGGATAAAGGCGAGATAACCTATGAATCACTGATGCAATTATTCAGGCCCGATGCATTTGAAAAAGTAGTGGAGAAAATGAGAAACATACTGAAAACAGAGTGTAGAGAATGAGGCGGCACGGTATATCACCTTGATCTTCTAACCAGGTATTTTCTACCCATGTATTCGATGATAACCGCTAGTCCCTTCGAAACTAGTTTATCGACAACATCCATATCTACACCACGCTTCTCGAGGATCTCGGTCACCTGGTCAAGCCTGAGGGGATGCACTGATATTATCGATAAGATCTCTTTCTCAGCGTTACCTAGAGCTATAAAAGAGCCCTCCTCCGGACTTGTCAAAAGATAGACCTTATCACCGATCCTCTCCCTGAACTTTTCATAAACACTGAGCTCAGTCTTGGTGCTAGGTGGCTCAACATACTGCTCGGCAGGCGGCCTTACCGGTACCATGATGTATACCCTGCTCGGCTTGAGGGAAGCTATGGTCTCTGCTAGGAGTTCAGCCTCTATCGCGTAGTCAATATTATTGATTAGCATGGTCTCGGTCAATAGTTCTCCGCTAAAAGTTTCTGAGAATGCTTTCATCCCATTGATGATCTCTTTGATTGATAGGTTTGGATGGGGCCTGTTTATGATTCTCCATAATCGGGGGGTTACAGCGTCAAGTTTAACAGAAACAAGATCAAATACTTCCAGATCACTTCTCACATCATCCATCCATAAGAGACTACCATTACTTATGATTGCTACTCTGAGCCCGGCCTCCTTGATAGCAGAGGCTTCACGACCAACATTTATATCTAGGGATGGCTCTCCATTAGGAACGAAGGTGACATAATCTATTTTCTCGCCCTGCTTCTCGAGCTCATCCACCCTACTGAGCACCTGGTCTACAAGCCATTCCGGGTCATAGAATCTCCTCCTACGGATCGTTAGGTCCTCTGTTCTTCCCGCCTGGCAGTAGACACAGTCGTAGGTGCAGGTCTTACCTATAACGTTGTTTACCCCAAGGCTTCTGCCAAGCCTTCTCGAGGGAACGGGGCCGAAGACGGGACTGTTCATCATATACCGCCACGCGACATCCTGACAACTACTGTGCCCTTGGCTCCACCCGCCGCTACAGCTACTGGCCTGCACTTGGGTACCAGGATATAGGATATGGTCTTAATCGGGATCTTGTCCTCAACACTGGATATGTACTCGAAGTGAGCCATCCCCTTAGCTATGAGGAGGTCTGCCCGTTTAAGCCTGTCCATGAACTCCTCGCTGACTTTGTCGAGGAATATTGATGATGAATTGGAACCCGTAGAGATGAGTTCATCGGCTACACGGTCTATCCCGGCATATATAGCATCATCGATTGTCAGGTCGTTCTGGAATCCCGGCTCCTCCTTAGCGACGGCTATGACCTTGTTCCCATACCTCCTAAGAAGATCCATCAATATGGTGTCGAGGACAGCTTCACTAGCATTGTCTAGTAGGTACATTATTGTTAGGCCGCCGTTCCTGACTAGGCTGTAGAGCTTCTTGGTGTGATCCAGGCTTATCCTCGTCTGCAAGATATCTTCTATACTCAGATGCTCCGGCGCCTCGTGCTCCATTACACCTGTGTCGAAGAGATTCCCTAGAGCCGCTATCTTCACCGCCATCCTGAACTCGTCGTATCCCTCCAGACCCTCCAGCAACCCCTCATATACGGGCAGCGATTCCATTGCATGGTTGATCATTTCAAGCTTTAGTTTTTTATAATACTTCACAACCTCAGGCACTCTCTCGATCAACCAGTTATATAGCATTGAAGAAGCAATTGTCCCCTCGTCAATCCCTCTACGTAATATCTCGGCGAAATACTCCATCAGCTCTAAGGCTATTCTCCTATCCCTTCTGCCCGCGCCGATCATCTCCTTGATCCTTACACCAAGTATACATGGTATACATTCCGGGTAAATCCTCATATCAGATATCCTCGAACATACGTCCTTCAGTTTTATCTATCATGCCGTCCAGTACCTAATTAAAGAAGAGGTAGAAGAACAAAGAAAACATAGATTCAATAGTCTCACTATATAAACTCTATAGCCGAAGCGCTCCTGCATAATCTTCATGATCTAGCATAGCGTTTATCAATGTATTTACCCAGACCCTTATTGGCCACAAGATTTCTCTCTTTGATCACGACTTCACCATTGACAAGTAGGTGTAGCGGATACCCATAAAGCTCCATTTTCTCCCATGGTGTCCAATTGACCTTATGGTGGTGCTCGGAGGCAGATATCTTCTTGGCAACACGTGTCTCGAGCACGACTAGGTCAGCATCCGCGCCTACGGCGAGTGCTCCTTTGCGGGGATATATTCCCATGATCTTGGCCGGGTTCGTGCTGAAAACCTCTACGAACCTCCCAAAACTGATCCTACCCTTGAGGACGCCGTAGGTGTAGAGGTATGGACCCATGATCTCTAGTGTCGGGATACCTCCCCATGCACGCCACACGTTCTTCTCCTTATCAATCCTAGGGGCAGGCGCGTTATCACTAACATAAGCATCTATCGTACCATCAGCTAGTGCATGCCATAGAGCTTCTCTATCCTCCGCGGTCTTGAGTGTTGGCGCTAGCTTGAGGTATGGGCCATACTTTGCGGAATCGTCGCGGGTGAAGTGTAGATGGTGGGGGCAGACCTCTACTGTTAATTTGACTCCACGGCTCCTAAGATACCTGACTGCATCCACCCCCTCTTTGCTACTTATGTGGCATATATGTAGAGGGCCCTTAGTCTCCCTAGCATAGTATCCGAGCCTCATGATCGCAGCAGCTTCAGCGTTATCACTCCTGCTCATATGATAGGCGACAATATCGTCTAGATCCTTGTGTTTAGACTCGCCATAATCTATCAGCGCGTCATCCTCGCTGTGCGCGAGAACCACTCCATCAACATCTCTCACCAGCTCCAGTATTCTTACGAGAGCCTTATCACTGGCCATGAATGGCCTGCATGTGAATACCTTGAAGCCTTTAACGCCTTTCTCGGCGAGCTTGGGTATCATATTGTAGTTGTTCTCGGTCATGAAGCCTGCATGTATCCCGAAGTTGATGTAGGCGTTCTTCTTCCCCGCCTCTATCTTCTCCTTGAGTATCTTCGGGTTGTCCACGTTGACACGTAACGGCATGTCGTAGACCGTGGTGATCGAGCCGAAGGCCGCGGCGAGTGTACCGGACTCCCAGTCCTCATTAATAGTGTACTCTGGGTCATAGACGTGTGCATGGATATCTATTCCTCCAGGAATGACGGGCTGGCCATAAGCATCCAGTATCATGTCAACGTCCTTGAATTGCTTCTTAGAAATACCCGCGATAACGCCGTCCTCGACAAGAATATTAGCCTCGGTAAAGCCGTCGCCGATCCATATTTTGGCATTCCTTATCATTATAGAGCCTACCAAATAAGCACACCTCAAGAATATATTGTTGTTAGAACCATTTTAAGAAAGAGCTCTAATCCTTAGATAAACTACTTAATGGTATTACCATGGCTTTTTAAAACGTTCTTCGAGCCAGGGACTGCCACGCTCATGGTAGCCAAGGCTCTCCCAGAAACCATCCAAGTACCTGTCAAGGAGAAGTATCCTTGAGACCCATTTCACACTCTTCCATCCATAAAGAGCCGGGACAACTAGTCTTATCGGGCCACCATGCTCGGGAGCTATTGGCTCCCCGTTCATATGAGTTGCAAGGAGAGTCTGTTCGTCAAGCAGGTACGGGAGCGGTATTATGGCCGAATAGCCGTCGAGACCATATACAAGACCATATCTCGCATCCGGCCTGACCCTTGCATCATCCAAGACACGTTTCAGAAGCACTCCTCTCCACTCAATGTCCTTCACAGTCCAGCCCGTCACGCAATGGAGGTCCGCCTTTATTGTCTTCTGCGGGTATCGTTCGAGGTCGTCGGGGCCTAGCTGTAACGGCTTCTCAACAAGGCCCGCTATGATTATGCCCGTGTCACTACAGTCGAGGCAGGGCTGCCCCAGTATACGGTATATGATCGGGGAAGATATAATGTACTGGCCCGGAGGCAGCTCCTCCCTGGGCTCAACATAATCGGTGGGCTCGGTTCTCGACCTATATAGTTTGGGCTCAGCATTAATCTTATCGGCTAGGGCTTCAGGTATGGTTATCACTGCTATTTCTCCATGCTTCTCTCTGGAAACTATTCTAAGGGACAAGTAGTGCTTGCCAGCACTCATCCTATACCTGTAGATCAGGTGGGTCATCCCTATAGGCTCGTTCTCCATGAATACAGGCGGGGATACCTCTAAGAATTGTTTGACCCACTCCCATATATTCAACGCTACACGGTGGGCGTCCCTGATTGTCTCTACTTCGTCGTCTAGCCTGCATAGAACAGTGTAGGCTATATTTTTGGGGTGAAGAGCGGAGGAGCTGTAGATCCTGCAGTCCAACAGGGATGGCCTCACATAACTATTTTCCCGGCCATCATATTGATGATTCTATCCATGTAGCTTTTAACCTGCGGCGGTAATCCCTCCATTGCGCCCCTCAGGAATCCTCCCACTATGAGCCTTACCGCCTCCTCCTCTGTCAGGCCTCGTGTCATCAGGTAGAACAACTGTTCACCGCCTATTCTCCCTATGCTGGCCTCGTGGGTTAGTGTTGCGTTTTCAACGCTTGTCTCGAGGACTGGGAGCGTCCTCATTACTCCTTCGCCCAAGACTAATCCCATACACTCCATGTGCCCCTTGACATTGTCGGCTTGAGCATTCATTTTAAGCTCGTTGATCATGAAACCACCATTCTCTACGACTCCTCTTGTCACGATTAGGCCGCTGCTGTTTCTCCCTCTGAGATTGATCACGGCTGTTGACGCTACTCTTGTGTCGCGTGGAGCTGTTGATGCCTTATGTATCTCTACCCGGGTAGCCTCTCCTACTTCGACTTCTTCGTAGCTACCTATCGATCGGACAGGTGTTGTCTTGACATAATAGCTCCTGTAAAGGCTTTTCCTGCCCACCCGGGCATAGGTGGCGCTGGAGACATCTATTCCTGGTCTCCAGTTATGGATCATTATGCTAGTGAACCCGGCGTTGTCGCCTATTTCTATGAGGCTCATAGCCTTATGTGCCCCTGTCGGGACCAAGGCCGCACATCCCTTTGCAAGTGTTATCTCGGCTCCATGCTCGATCTTTCTTACATTTATTATCCG
>JALWQP010000029.1 GCA_027083045.1 Desulfurococcales archaeon | reverse complement strand
CCGCTATCAGATCTCTCATGGGTATGCCTGCATCGGCTAATGCTAGCGAAGCCGCTGTTAGACCTGTTGTTCGTGTACCTCCGTCTGCTTGTAGTACTTCTATGAATATATCTATACTTGTACGCGGGTATAGTTCGCTGAATATGACGGCTTCGAGAGCTTCTCTGATTACTTTAGATAACTCTATTTCTCTCCTGCTTGGAGCGGGGCTTTTCCTATCGCTGGTTGAGAATGGTGCCATATGGTATCTGCATCTAATTAGTGCTCTATCGGGTAATGCCAAGTGTCTAGGGTGTACTTCCCTTGGCCCGTATACTGCTGCGACAACCTTTGTCTTTCCATACTCGACGTAGGCTGAGCCATCCGCGTTCTTTAGAATTCCGACCTGCATTTTTATCGGTCTAAGCTCATCAGGTCTTCTACCATCATGCCTTAGCCCATCATCCTTGATCAGAACGGGTTTTTCAATCATATACTCTCACCTATCATGCTTTAAGCGAGTTCCTTGTCTAGAAACATTCTTACATGCTCGGTTAACCCACGCATATGGGCTCTTGACTCTATTAGTCTTATCGCTTTGACCACTACCTCGCTGCTTCTTTCGTCTTTACATCTTATCCATACAACGCCATTCTGGGCAACCAGAATATTGCATCCTGTCTTACTTGTTAGAAGGTTTAGCATACTGCCTTTTTTCCCAATGACCCTAGGTACTCTACTAGGCTCTATCTCTATTACAATGCCCTCGGTTATCTTTCCTAATCCTTTGCCCTTAACTGTTAGCAAAAGATCTCGAGTTCTATCAAATACAGCAATTTTTGCGACAATATAGTCACCGACATCGATATAGTCTCTAAGGTTAGTTGTTATAGGGCTGAAGTTCTCAATCACCTCGCCTGCATTAAGTACGGCCTTATACGGAGCCCTAATATCTAATAACCAATTTGTTATCCCTACACCAACTACTAATCCAATGACGGTATCTCCGACTCTCGGAAAGTATCTACCTTCAAGTGGTATAACTAATATATCATTATCGTTGACGGAGGCCAATCCAAGCACTGCCGATATGATCTTGTCTTCGTAGATGTAGACGTGTTTCTCGGGGTTATAGCTGGGCCTCTGGATCTTTTGCTCCACTACAGCTAATATATCTCCTGGTCTGACGATTTGCCTGTCTGCTACCAATATCTTTAGTTGGCTAGGCAATGTGATCACCTTACATGTAGGATCTTTACTTGTGTGGAGCCATGAGTCACCTTATTTAATCTATCTATGACTTCGTCTTGCATTCCAGCGGGTATTTCTAGCTCTACAAGGAGGCTTCCATCGCTAAGCCAATTAGTTCGCTTAATAGTGCCGAGTGATGGCAGGATCTTGTATGCTTTTCCCGAATATTGTGGTGGGATCTTAACCGCGATATATGCTTTAGCCACTTTGATGGGAATTATCCTAGATATTTTTGATATTATTTCTTCAAACTGCGCCTCAGGTGGCTTGAAGGGATCTATGGATACTCGAGCCTGCTCCATAGCTAATTCTATTCTCTTAGGAGGTATGGGGAGTTTTGTCTTAGGGTCTATTACGTTCTTCGCTATGAGGTTAATTACCTGCCTCTTCTTTAGTTCGAGTAGTTTTCTCCTCTGCTCAGCTGTTAAATGAATCTCGCCTCTTTTAATGATCTCTACGGCCACTTTTTTAATGTCGTCGGTGCCGAAAACACTTTTGAGGGATTCCGGCGAGGCTTTTAGCCCTTTTCTAGCGTCTTTATACACTATGTCGCCTACAAGTAATTCATCAATGTTAACTTGTTTTCCTTCTTTTACCTTGAGGGCTAAATCAGGATTGACTAGAATCTCAAACCTATGACCCTTGTATTCAAAACGGGCAATTACATATTTTCCGGACATGTTATCACCAAGAAAACCACTATTAAATAATTGTTGTTAAGCAATAAAATCATCTAGACTATTTTTGCTGTTCTTCAAGTTCCTCTAGGTACTTGGCGATTTCTTCAGTGCTGAGTATTTTGAATGTTCTGGTCTTAGTGTCAACATACCCTATTTCTAAATTAGATGCTTCTAGCTTCTTTTCCAAGGCTTTTATTAGGGCAGATATTCCAATCTTTATTGTTTCTCTTATTGGAACATCGTATTTGTAGTGTTTTTCAAGATATTCTGTCGCTGCATTGCTTTTTGCGCCTAGGGCAACCGCATAATAGCTCATGTACCTGCCGCTAGGCTCGGTCATAATTAGCTGTGAGCCGTTCTCATCAACACCAACAAATATTACTGCTACACCAAAAGGTCTAACGCCAGCATGCTGTGTGTATGCTTGTTTTATATCACATATTTGCTTAGCGAGGTACTCAACCGTTATTGGTTCGTCATAGTAGAATCTGTGTAATAGAGCGAGCTGACGTGCATAATCAACGAGTACTCTACCATCACTTGCTATTCCTGCGAAGCTAGCACCTATATGGTCGTCTACCTTAAAGATCTTTTGTATTGGTGAAGTATCCATTAAAGGCGATATCTTTCTTTTCTCAACAATTACGGCAGCACCTTCTTTTCCTCTAATGCCAATTGTTGTCCATCCTTGCCTTACCGCCTCGAATGCATATTCTACCTGGTATAGACGCCCATCAGGCGAGAATATAGTTATTGCTCTGTCGTATGCTGCTGCGGCCGATATACCTAGACCCATGAAAGCATCCCTCGATATTAAAATATTGTTCTACCTCTAAACCCTAATGTTTTAGAGAGCAATATTAAATTTGTTACAGAAGCCTGTTCGCCCTATGATGAAGAGTCCGACTACTGAGCTTTGCAATGAGGAGATGATGGGTTCTGAGGATATAATGTTCTATATGAAATGGTGCGGGGGGTGGGATTTGAACCCACGCAGGCCTACGCCAGCGGATCTCCCCCCAGGCAACTGGACTTAAGTCCGCCCCCTTTGACCAGGCTCGGGCACCCCCGCACCCAATGTTGTACAATTATTCTTGTCCTTTTATCTTTTATAGGAGTCAGTTCGTCGCGAGATCTTCATCGTCTCGTGTTTGGAGCGGCCTCATCATCCTGTCCTAGTAAATGATTGTTAGGGCTTTTTATTATTTTATTTTGGCTGAAGATCACGGCGTAGCATGTAGAGTTTCTTCTGAGCTCTCTTTAGAGTTCCCGAGACTGTTATGGGTATGAGCAGGCATTTCACACCATTTATTTCGTGAATTATTCCAAGCAGTGCTAAACACTCCTTTTTATATACATGCCTTATTCTGATAATGCCCCTTTGTATCGATGGTTCAAAGTATATGAGCTGGGGATCAGCCCTAGAAAGTGATAATTCACCGAAAATTTCTTTCCATATGTTTCGTATTGCTTTCTCGATATCCTTCTTACCTAGATCTTGTTCTGAAATTACTGCGAATACTATGTATCTTTTCCTTATTCTGCCATGCTTTTTTCTTCTCTTCATTGTAATAAGATCGTAAACATATCTCAGTCTGCGTTCTACTATTTTTATCCTATTAATGACAAGCACCAATGTTACTGCACTGAATACTACTGCAATTAATGAAATTATTAGTGGTAATGAAATCATATGTGCACACCATTCTTAACCATGAGTTCTCGCGTGTAGTTAGTAAGCATTACTAGAACATCTTTCATAGGTATACGTAGAAGTATGCTTCCCAATGCAGTATAAGATATTGGGGCTAGTATTTCATTCCATTCATGAGCCCACGAACTAAGTATTATTGTTACATTGTGTTTCAACGCTAAATCTATTCTACGTATAATCATTGCTTTAACACTTGATGGGTGAGTAATTAAGGCATTGATGGGTACTTCTAATGGTTTAGAAAAGCGTTTCAGCATTGCTATTTCAGTCTTATCAATGTACCTTACACTGTCGGGAATTAATACGACCGTATCCACTCTCCCATCGCGTGCGGCAAAACGTGCAACTTCAATGGATAAAGGGACTACAGCAATAATGAATGAGCGCGATTTTTCATTCCTAATATCATGTTTCAAATTCTTTTGTGATTCGCTATAAATTGTTGATTTTCTGACGGCTATGAAATTGTTTTTTCTAATAATTTTATGATTAAGTCCCTCTATGCAAGCGGCTCTATAACCTAGAATTGTATAGGTTTCAATACATTTTTCGTTGTTGCAAAAACTTCCTATATCTATTAATGGGATATTCAATACCTTAGATCAGCCCCATCTTCCTTAATATGTTCTTTACATCATTTAACTTGTGTTTACCTCTAAAAGATACTACAACCTTGATTACATCATCAGAGTCATCTATTGTTAATCTGTTTCTATAGGCTTGTTGTTTGTTAAATCTCAGATATAGTTTGTTTGATTTAGTATCATATCTTAGATCGAGGCTAGCCCTTATTATTGACTTATCAATACTAGAAAGAGTGCTCGATATGTGCTTTAGTATCATTAGTGTTTTTTCGCCCGATATTTTCAGAGTCAGAATTCTTATTTCGTTTCCATAGAATCCATGTACTGTTTCGACTTTAAGTTTAGAAGAGAGCTCATATCTAAGCTCTGATGGAATAATATTTAAAATAGCCTTCTTTACCTTATTGAGATCTTCTGTTGAATGACAATGACTAGAAATTATTAATTCATTTATTTTAGATTCCATCTTTACTCTTCAGCCTTTTTAGCAGCTACCTGCCACGGATCGCGTGCTCCACGGCTGGCTTCATGTCTCTTTCTCAGCATTCTCTCACGCTGTTTCTTCTTCCACTTATGTTTTATAGTGTACTTGAGTCCTCTACTCTTTCTCAGTCCTCTCATCTTCTTGCCAGCACTCGTTAAACCTCTGAACACACGTCCCTTGTGCTGTTTCTCACAGATCCAGCCGGTGTCTTTATCATTACATATAGCTGGATGATGCGGGTCGACGAGGATTACTTCGTACCACTTGTAATTCCCATCTTCTCCTACATAATAGCTGTTGAGCACCTCTAGGTTAGGGTACTTCCTAGCCGCTCTTTCCTCAGCTATTAGTCTTAGGCTCTTGGCGGGTGCAAATCCGTAGATACCCATTCTCTTAGGGCGTCTACCTTTGTTGGGCCTTGGTTTTCTTAGTCCGCCTTTTCTAACACGCACTCTTACTACTACGAAGCCCGGCTTAGCTTTGTAGCCTAATGCCCTAGCCCTGTTTAGGCGTGTAGGCTTGGCAATCCTTATTACCGCGGGCTCTCTTCTCCATTTTATGAGTCTCTGTTTCATAACCTCTTTCATTTCGCCATCATATGGTCGCTTCCATAGTTCTGCAATGAAGTGGTACATGCTTTTTACCATTATCCTTACACCATTCCTGCTCCTAGCTAGTCCAATATCATATTAGATTTGGGTTTATAAAGCTTGAACACCCTTTTTCTTATATAGCTGTATCATCGCAACGCCTATGGTGAGAGTTTTTGCCACCACCTGAAAAAATAGTTGGGATTATCGGTAAAACCAATGTTGGTAAGTCAACATTATTTGCAGCACTAACATTGGCTTCTGCGCAGATAGCTAATCATCCTTTCACAACAATTAAGCCCAATATCGGCGTTGGTTATGTGAGGAAACAATGCGTTCATGTGGAACTTGGTCTCAAAGGCTGTAATCCTAGGACTGGTATGTGTATAAATGGTAATCGGTTCATACCAGTTAAAATAATGGATGTAGCTGGCCTCATACCCGGGGCTAGCGAGGGACGCGGACTAGGTAACAAGTTCATGGATGATCTAAGGCAAGCCGATGTGCTGATCCATGTTATAGACGCTAGCGGTTCAACAGCTCCCGATGGTACACCTGCCTCGCCGGGCACGTATGATCCTGTTGAAGAAGCCAAACTTATTCAGGAAGAGGTAGACAAATGGTTCATAAACGTAATCCTCCGCATATGGGAAAATAAGATCTCACGATATATATATACTATACGTGACCCGATAGATTATCTCTCACAGACCCTTTCTGGTCTAAGTATTGGTAAGCAACACATAGTAGAGACAGTGAACAAGCTGGGTCTCCCAACAAAGCTAATGAAATGGAGTAAAGATGATGTCATCGAATTTGCTAGAACGCTCAGACACCTAAGCAAGCCCATAATAATAGCGGCGAACAAGATGGATCTGCCACATGCTGAGGAAAATATCCGGAGACTAAAAGAAGAATTCGGAGAACACATGGTAGTTCCAATAAGTGCTCTCGCAGAGCTCATTTTAAGGAAAGCCTCTGCTGCAGGCCTAATACGTTACTTGCCCGGGGATGAAGATTTCGAGGTAATTGCCCCTGAAAAATTATCAGCTCAGCAAAAAAAGGCCTTGGAACTTGTCAGAAAGAAGGTGCTCGAAAAATATGGATCCACCGGTGTGCAAGAACTTCTGAACAAGGCAATATTTGATGTCCTCAAACTAATAGTGGTTTATCCTGTCGAGGATCACAAGAAATATACTGACCACTCAGGCAGGATTCTTCCCGATGCATATCTGGTGCCTAAGGGCACAACAGCTATTGAACTAGCGTACATGATACATACTGACCTAGGTAAAACATTCCTATACGCTATCAATGCTAAGACTGGCGAAAGGTTAGGTGAAGACTATGTTCTCAAAGACAATGATGTGATCAAGATTGTTGCTGCCGCTGCCCATAGATAGATTTTCTACGTAGCTTGTTCCAGAAGTCCTGGGCTCTCTTGTAATAATAATCATCCTCTTTCCTAGGGCCGAAATAAGATAGACCTTTCTCAGTAAGTAGCTTCCTATACTCAGCCGCTTCACTCGCCGTGATCTCGCCGTGTTTCTCGAGGTAATCTATGACTTTCAATGCTTCATCGATACTTTTACATCTACGGATATAATCCTCAATACCGGGTGTATAGCCCCGCCATGGATCGGGTACTCCTATGTTTACTCGAAGACTCAATTGTTGTTCATTATCAAGGATCTCATTGGCTAAATGGGGGAATTTTTTCTTAAAGTCTTCGATCCGCATCTTCATGGTCTTCATCTCCTTTCTCGTTTTTAATTGGTGTTATATAGGGTTTTATCGATACCTTGTAAAAGCTATGTGATGGCACATCTTGGGCAACTATAACACCTGGGTAAATCCAAGAATAACATCCGATCTTAACTCCTGGCAATATCGAAACATTCACGCCAGTCTTAGCGTAAGAGCCTATTACGCTGCCAAATTTTCTTCTCCCGCTTGAGATCATTTTTCCCCTAATAAGAGACTTGACCGGTTTATCATCGAATCGTAGATTTGCGATCATTGTACCAGCGCCTAGATTTACATGGTCACAAATAATGGAGTCGCCTACGTATGCGAAATGACTGATCTTTGCGTGTTCCATTATTAGGCTACTTTTTATTTCGACTGAAAACCCTATTCGTGTATTATTACATATTACAGTATATGGTCTGATTCTAGTGTTCGGCCCTATCTTGGCATTTTCGCCTATATATACTGGTCCTTCTATGTATGTTCCAGGCTTTATAGTGGTTTTATCGCCTATATATGCTGGTCCCTCGATATATGCTGGGCATTCTTTAGAGTTTGAACCGAGTATATCCTCTAGGAACTTATCAAGAGCTAATTTGTTGGCCTCCAGTAAATTCCATGGTAGTCCAATATCAATCCATGACTCTTTATCTATTGTTTTGACAGCAATAGATAAACCGCCTTCAAATACTGCTTTATTTATCGCGTCTGTGAATTCTATCTCGCCGCGGGGGCTGGGCGGTGTATTAATATATTTGCTTATCTCGTTTGGCCTAATAACGTATATACCAGCATTTATTAAATTCGATGACGGCTTTGATGGTTTCTCGACTATCTTCTCTAATTGATTATTATCCCTAAGATAC
>JALWQP010000028.1 GCA_027083045.1 Desulfurococcales archaeon | reverse complement strand
CTCTTGATACTTTTCCCTAAGAGACCTTAGCTCAGCCACGCTCTTATTTATTTCCTCAGATAATTCATCAAGGCGTTTCTGCCTCTCTTCAATAGATTTGCTCAGCTCGTCTACCTTTCCGCTCATCTCATTAATTCTAGTTCTCAGTGCATTTCTTTCTTCATCTAGCTTGCTTATCTTGCTACTTAATTCATTGATTTCTTTTGTAAGGGCGTCTATTACGAGTCTTAATCCTTTTAGCTCAGCGCGTAGCTCTATGTATTCTTTTTTCTCCTGTTTGGCTTTCAGAGCCTTTTCTAACAGGTCCTCAAGACGCGCTATTTCCCTTATGATCCTGTTTTCTTCTTCTACAGAAAGTATTCTGGTCTGCTGTATCCATTCAAGTCTTTCTATTTCTCTTCTAATTGCTGAGATCGGCATCCTTATCTTCTGATCTAGCATTTGTAGCTGTTCACGCTTTTCTCTTGCTAGGTTTAAGAGTGTGCGGAGCTCCTGTATCTTTTCTCTGCGTTCGCTACGTAATTCTCTGATCTTTTCAACGAGTTCTTGCCTCTTTATATTAAGCTCTTTTAGTTTTGACCTTAGTTTTTTTAGTTGTTCAATTAACTTTCTTCTTTCTGACCTGAGATCCCTTAATTCGGAAATAAGAATTACACGTTCATTTTTAAAAGATTTGATTTGATTTCGGATTTCCCCGATCTGATTACTTATCTGTATTAATAATTGCTGAAAATCCTGTCCGCCACTATTTTGTTCCATGATATTACCCACACCTTTCTCTACTGCTTCAGTATCACTCTAGCGTCCACGACTACTGCTCCATCTGGATAGGCAATTACAGGATTTAAGTCTACCGAATCAACCTCAGGGTTTTCCTCGAGGAGCTTGGCGACCGCAATTATTATGTCTGCGATGGCCTTCTTGTCTACTGGCGGCTGGCCACGGTAACCCTCGAGAAGCTTTGCAGACTTTATTTCTTTCATCATCTCATAGGCGTCCTCATAGCTTATTGGAGCTACTCTGAATGATACATCTTTGAGTACTTCTACGAATATTCCTCCTAGGCCGAACATTACTACTGGGCCGAATATATTGTCCCTTAGCCCACCAATTATTATCTCGAGTCCTTTCTTAGCCATTTTCTGTACAAGTATACCGGTTATACGGGCGCTCGGCACGTTCTTTGATACGTTCTCGATTATCTTCTTCGATGCCTCTATTGCTTCCTCCTTGGAGTTTACACCGACAATTACACCGCCTACGTCGCTTTTATGGCTAATATCTGGACTGACGATCTTGAGGACTACTGGGAATCCCATTTTCTCCGCTAGATCGCCAGCCTCCTCTGGAGTCTTTGCGAGTCCTGCATCAGCTATTGGTGCCCCATAGGCTTTGATTAGTTCTAGAGCTTCGTGTTCTAGGAGTTTTCTTCTTTCTTCTTTTAATGCATTTAGAATTATCTCTCTGGGCTCAACCATCTTAGATCACTCCCTCGCAACTCCTCTTATCTTGGAGTAGAGATATAGTGCTCTGAGGGCTCTTGCCGCCCTCTCGGGGGATTCAAATACTGGTATCCCTTTATCTTCAAGCAAGTCTTTAAATTTCTCCGCTTCTTTACTGCCTATTGATATCGCTATGATCGGTTTACCGTATTTCCTTGCTTCAGCCAAGTAGTCGGCAAGCTTGGAGGTTATACCTGGGACCTGTGGTAGAGCACCCACTACTACTGCGTCAACATCGTCCCTTGGCAACAATATGTCGAGTACTACCTTGTATCTGTCATCATCGGTATCTCCAGTCAAGTCTATGGGGTTCTCAACAATACAGTGTGGGGGTAATACTTTACGGAGCTCCTCTTTCAAGTCAGCTGGTGAACGGGGCAATAGGAATCCCTCTGTTGTGAGGGCGTCTGTCAGCATTACTCCTACGCCGCCAGCATCCGTTACGACGTATACTTTTCTGCCTTTCATTAATGGCTGTGTCAGAAGGATCTTGGATAGATCCATAATCTCGTCGAAGCTCATGGCTTCTATTAATCCGGCTTGTTTGATAGCTGCTTTATAAATAGAGTAGTTCCCGGCAAGTGCCGCTGTGTGACTTGCCGCGGCAGTGCTTCCCCTACTTGTCTTACCAGCCTTGTAAATTACGATCGGTTTTTTCTGAACGACTTCTCTAGCTTTCTCGATGAATAATCGTCCCCTGCCCGGTTTTAGGCCTTCTAGATACATTATTATCAAGCCTGTTTTATCGTCATTGGCCAAAAAGTCTAATAGATCAACATCATCGACATCTATCTTGTTGCCATAGCTTATAGCTCTGGAGATCCCTATGTTCCTGTAAGCCATCCAGTCGAGGAGAGCAGATGCGAAGGCACCGCTCTGGCTGATGAAGCTTATCTTACCTTTTGGTGGTCTCATCATTTTCTCGTCTGGTAAGAAGAAGGTGTCCACGCCGCTCCAGTTATCATATATTCCGAGACAGTTGGGGCCAAGTATTCTTATACTGTATTCTCTTGAGATCTTTACGATTTCTTCCTCAAGACGCCTTCCTTCTTCGGTACCTGTCTCTCTGAAGCCTCCGGTTATTATTATCGTGGCTTTAACTCCTTTTTCTCCAGCATCGCGTAGGACTTGTGGAACCTTTGGTGCAGGTATCGCTATTACCACCAGATCTGGGGTCTCTGGAAGATCTTTTATGCTTGGATAGCATTTAAGCCCCATAATCTCTTCATGCTTAGGGTTGACTGGATATATTCTTCCTTTGAATCTCTTCTTGAAGTTTGCCAAGATGACATTACCAACTTTGCCCGGCTTCGGGGAAGCACCAACTATGGCAACACTGTTAGGATTGAAGAACTTCTCAATCAAGAGAGTATCACCTTTTAACTATTCAATTGATATCCATCATGTTTCTACATCGATGTTCAGATTAAAATATTACGTATTAGGAGGGCCTAACATAATACGCAAACAAATATCTAGAGAACAGGTGAAGGCTCCTCTGTATAATAGTCTTCCCCTCCGGCTACAACTCTCTGAGTAACAGCGTAGAGATTATCCATTCCGCTCATATTGGTAGATGATACAAATACAGTGTCATGCGTCAGTGTTTTTTCCGCTATTACCTGTACATCTTCAGCATCCCATAGGATCCTGCCCTTCTTCTCTCTCATAACGGCAAGGGCAAGATACTCTGGTTCCTCCATATACTTATTAATCTCTTCTAACATCCAGTCCTCGGCGAGATCGGTTTTCGTAAGGACAAGAACCTGAGGAAAACCTATTCTAACCTGTGCACTAGCGGCTAACAGCAATGCTGAAAGGAAATTAGAGGGGCTCGCAGCATATAATGTGTCTATTAGAAACAGCGATACAGCTTTCGCCGTCGAAACAATTGTATTTAGAACTATGGGACCCGATTCCCTAAACGCGAAAATCTCCATCTGGCCAGGAGTATCGAGTATTATGTAGTTTGTTTTAAGCGACCATATCTCCTCACTTATTTCTTCTGCTTTCAAAGCTAGCATGTCAGCAGCCGCGACAAGAGCTCCGTTAGGGCCTAGACCATATTTTTTCATCAGGTCATGTGCATCAACATATTCTCTCACATCTATGGCTGGCTTGTAAGGCAGATTTTCAACAGCAGGATCGAGATTTACTATGACTGAATCTAGAGAGTGTGATGATAGATATTCTTGGAGAGAAGCAGACAATGTTGTCTTGCCGCTTCCAGCAGTGCCAAGTACGATTATGAAATAAGGCATGTATTTCCCCCACACAACCATATAGTGTTAGATATTAGATGAAGAAGAAGCCTTTATGTGTTCCCCAGAAACGCCCCCTGAAATTAAGCCTGTATCCACATTTCTTGCATCTGAAGTTCTCTGTTAGATTCCATTCGAGAATATAGAAGCCTCGTCGTTTCACCACGGGTGCCCCGCAATTAGGGCAGTATGTGTTTTCGAGCTCATGTCCCCATACATTTCCTAGATAGACATGTTTTAGTCCTTCCTCCATCGCTATTCTAGCCAGCTTTTCAAGTGTTTCAATAGGTGTTGGATAGAGGTCTGAAAGCCCATATTGTGGATGAAACCTTAGTATGTGGAACGGAGTTTCGGGGCCGAGGTTTTCAACGATCCATCGTGAAAGCCTCCGCATATCCTCTTCTTTGTCACCGTACTCTGGCACCACTAGGTTTGTTATCTCTATCCACCATCCCTTCTCCTTCATGGCAAGTATGGACTCAAATATAGGCTCTGGGTCTAGAACTCCTATGAATTTCTTGTAAAACTCCTTGTTACCTGCTCCCTTGAAGTCTACCGTTGCTGCATCCATATAGGGTCCTATCTCGTCAACGGCTTCCGGAGTCATGTACCCGTTCGTGACCATAGTATTGAATAGCCCTTTCTTCTTCGCGAGCCGGGCGACATCATACATGAACTCATAAAATATTGTTGGCTCGTTGTATGTGTAGCTTATGCCCTGGCATCCATTGATTATTGCTTGGCGGACGACTTCTTCTGGTGTGAATAGCTCACCGAATAATTTCTCCCTTCTTGTCTGACTCAATACCCAGTTCTGGCAGAACTTACAGAAGAAATTACATCCCGCCGTTGAGATCGAGAACACATATGCTCCGGGGTTGAAATGCATTAATGGCTTCTTCTCTATGGGGTCGGGATTAGCGGCAGTCAGTAATCCGTATACAAGTGTGTATAGTTTCCCCTCATGATTATATCTGACACCACATGCTCCGTAAGCGTGGTTGACAATTATACACCTCCTATGACAAAGATTACATCTGACTTTTTTATCCTCTAAGCTTTCCCAAAACCTCGCCAGCCTAGCGCCGGGCCTGTCAATAGTAGACATAATATACCCCTCTTCGCTTCTATTAGGAAATCTTTAGATATACATGTTATTATCTCTAAACATGTAGTTCAGCGAGCAACAATGTAGGGGTCACATATGTCAAGCAAAATAGTTGTTGTTGGAAGCCATAACTATACTGATGAAGCTAAAGAACTAGCGGATTTGCTAGGTGCTTCTCACATAGGCTTAACGTATAAGCGTTTTCCCGATGGAGAGATCTATGTAAGATTGGAAGAGCCAACCATAATTTCAGGCTCAATAACAATATTATTGAATACAATGTATCCATGTCAGAACGATATGTTCATCGAGACATTGTTCCTTTTGAATGCAGTGAAGAGATACAATCCTAAAAGGATGATATTATGTATACCTTACCTAGCCTATGCAAGACAAGACAAAGAGTTCCTCTCCGGCGAAGCTATAAGCGGTGAAGTGATAATCAAGTCTTTATCATTGACTGGTGCGGATACATTGGTCGTAGTCGATATACATGCCCCACACCTTTTAGATCATTTTAGAGGTAATACAGTTAACATTCTTATTAGTGACCTCCTCGTAGGAGAAGCCCTTAAATCTATGAGCAATCCACTTGTCTTAGCACCTGATAGAGGCGCGGTTAGAAGAGCCCGTTACGCGGCCGAGAAGCTTGGCCTTGAGTACGATTATCTCGAGAAACATCGAGATCGTATAACAGGAGAGATAACCATTAAGCCCAAGAGGTTAAGCGTCAAGGACCGAGACGTGATCATAGTTGACGATATCATCAGTACGGGTGGAACTATAGCCAAAGCCTCGAAAATAGTATTGGAGCAAGGCGCCAGAAAAGTCTACGTTGCAGCATCACACACTCTTCTAATCGATGACGCTCTAGATAAGATCAAGAGAAGCGGTGCCAAAATGATAATAGCTGCTAATACCCTTGCTCAGAAAATTAATGACAACTTTATCCGTTACGTGGACGTAATCCCTAGACTTAAAGAAGTTATTGATACCTTAATCAGCTAATCTATAATCAGATGTGGAGAATATGAAATACGTGTTTAGACTCGATGCCTCTAATCTAGTTTTATCTTTTAAGGAATTATCCGCCCTCCTCGAGACATATACTGGCCAAGCAATCGATCCGGAATCCTGCATTTCTTCCTTATGCATAGTCGATGTAGATGATCATGTTTTTAAGAAAGTAGTTGCAAGAGCTGGATACATTAAAGAGGCTGGACAATTAATTGCGATAGGAGATCTAAGTGATCCCGCCAAGGATATTTTTATTGATCAAAATCCTATTGAAGCGGGCAGATATACTATAAAATATATTCGGTTATCATCATTTATCGATATCAGCCAAGATTATCTGAGGGATATGATCATAAGGAAGATCGACATCACACTTGATAGGAGGAGCCAACGAATAATTTTATCCTATATCGCGAATAATCTAGTTCTAACTGTCACTCTAAATTACATGCATAAGGCTAAAAACTACGAGCATCGTGCTCCGTCAAAAAGACCGTTTTTCAGAAGCATAGCCTTACCTGTTAGGCTTTCTAGGGCTTTGATCAACCTTACGAGGCTTAAGGAGGGCGAAACAATCCTCGACCCGTTCGCTGGGACAGGAAGCATTCTGCTTGAAGCACACCATATGGGTTTGAAGAGTATAGGTGTAGAGCTTGACTGGAAGATCTCACATGGTTGCATAACTAACCTTCAGCACTATCATGTGCCAGCACCACTTCTTCTCGCTGACTCTACAGAGCTTGAATTACAGAATATTGATGGTATAGCAACTGATCCACCATATGGTAGAGCCGCAAGCACTCACGGAAAAGAATCATTCTCTATATATAAGCGTTTCATAGAGAAAGCCTCGGAATGGCTACATAAGGGGAGTTACCTAGTGTTTATGTCGCCAACATACTTCAATGAACATATCGATGAAGCACTATGTAGTTACGGCCTAATACTCTGTGATAAGATATACATGTATGTGCACGGCAGGCTTACAAGAACAATTTATGTAGTTGAAAAGCCATGAACACAAAAATATTCATGCTAGGAACGGGCGCCGCGATCCCCATGAAAAGAATGCTTCCCTGCATTTGTATCAAAGTAGATTCGAACTTATACGTCTTTGATATAGGGGAGGGATGCCAGAAAACTATGCTGGAAATGGGGTTGAGCCCCGTCAAAATAAAGGTTGTATTCGTAACTCATCTTCATGGCGATCATTATCTCGGAATATTTGGTCTCCTACAGACAATGCATCTAATGAGCCGAGAAAAAGAGCTCCTAATAATAGGGCCTGGGAAATTATCAAACATATTGAGCGCTTACGCTTCTTCAGGCTTGCTAAACATGGACTTTCCATTATATTTCGAACCATTACATGAAGGAATAGTCTACAGAGATGATAAGATCACTGTATCATCATTTTTAGTTGACCATATTCCATCATCCTATGGCTACGTTATTAATATTGTAAAGAATAACAAGAGGATCACTTATACTGGTGACACAAGACCATGTCATTCGATAATCAATAACTCGAGGAATGTTGACGTATTAATTCATGAATCAACATTTACTAGTGATATGGCCGAGGAAGCCCATGCTCAAGGGCATTCAACAGCACTAGATGCAGCTATGGCAGCAATGAATGCTAAAGCAAAGCTACTTGTGTTAACACATATTAGTGCTAGGTATGATGACCCATTAGAGCTATATAGGGATGCCTCAAGAATATTCAGCAATGTTATTGTCGCCGAGGATAGAATGGTTATATACCTATAGCCTGGGGGCGAGCCAGTCTATAATGCTTCTAATATCATCGGCTTCTATAATTACCCTTACAGCACCTAGAGGAGATTCACGCTCATTATCTATCAATGAGATCTTGCCCATGTAGGCGGCTTGCTTATGGAACAAGAGCTCTACTCTATTACCACGCTTCCTACGATAAAGATATGATCTCACTGCAGAAATAATCTGTGAAGCCCTTATAGCTTCGTAGAGGGGCTTAATGGATGAAAGCTCTGCAGACTCACCGTATATTAT
>JALWQP010000027.1:4459-7966 GCA_027083045.1 Desulfurococcales archaeon | reverse complement strand
TACGTTAACAGAGGTTGGATACTAGCTTCTGAGACTAGAATCAAGCTTGATAAGAGGAATAGGCAACTCCTGATCTACTTGACCTTCGTTAAAGAGGTCGAAGAGTATAAGCCTAGGGGATACCTAGCTGTTGATATTAATGAAAACAATGTAACAATGTTGATTGATGGTATAGCTTACCTTTTTGAGACCGATATGAAGAAACTTGTTCTTGGATACTATTATCGTAGGAAAAGGATACAGGAGAAATACGATAAACTCTACGGTGTAAAGTCTAGGGTTAAGAGGAAAGCTGTGAAGAAACTAAAGGAGAGGAGGAAGAAGATGGATATTAGGTGGAAGCTCGCTAACATCATAGTTAAAGTTGCCTATGATAAGCGGTATGCTATTGTTCTTGAGAAACTGGGTAAGAGAGTAGCAAATAACATGATTGCTAGGATTAAGGATAAACAGCTACGTCACAGAATATTCCAAGCATCCTTCAAAGGAATTCAGAGGGCGATAGAAGAGAAGGCTAGAGAGTATGGTGTACCAGTAATCTATGTGAACCCGAAGAACACCTCAAAACTATGCCCAGTACACAATGCACTAATAATCTATAACAATGGTTCTAGAATTGGGAGATGTAGTATAGGTGAAGAACTATGGCATCGTGATGTGGTTGCCTGTTGGAACCTCCTCCTTAAAGCCCTGCGGGGTGATGGGAGCCATGCTCCAAGCCCCGTAGGGCTTATCCCCGTAGATGTGAGGCTAGTTCCGTTAGCCTCGAATGCCACCCATGACCCCATAACTCTACCAAAAGGGCTATGGGCAAGGTGGAAGTCCCTAGAGGCGACCATAAACGTCCCTAAAATATATGGAATGACCCTCCAGGGACAAACGGTTCGAAAACCATACATAATGACTTCAGGGTCTTCAAGTTTTATAGATTCAAGGCTAGGAATCACTTCCCGCTAAAAGAACCGGGTTTTCTCTATCCGCCTGACGGCCCTAATCTATTGACGGTTTTAATGATTAATAAGAAGCTTAGGAGATTGATAAGGAGTGTTCTGGAAGAGTATGGGTTAAGACTTGTTCTTAAGCCTGTGGATGGTAGGATCGAGGTAGAGAAAGAGTACGAGGACATTGTGATCTCCCATCCATACTCGCTGGTCTCGGATACTTTGCAGAGAATAATCTTCTACTTAGTGGCTATTGAGACCAATAAGGACTCTGTAATAGCTTTCGAGGAGCCCGAGGCCCATTCCTTCCCATACTATACGGAGTTCTTGGCCGAGAGAATAGCTCTTGATAAGAGAAACCAGTATTTCATATCAACCCATAACCCGTACTTCTTGTTATCGGTTATCGAGAAGTCTCCTCTCCAGGACATAGCTGTATACATTACTTACTACAGGGATCACCAGACAAAGGTAAAGAAGCTAGGCGAAGAAGAAATAGAGAAAATACTGGAAATGGAGCAGGACGTGTTCTTCAATATCGACGCATTAATCGAGGGAGACTGAGTGATACTGGTAGAATGTAAGTCGGATATGGCGCTGGTAAACTGTCTAGGAGTATCTATGAAGGAGATAATCCATTGTGGAAATAAGTCAAGGATATGTAAGAGACTAGAGAGAACTAGGGGTCAGATAGGCCTTGTAGACGAGGATCCATATAGCGCTCAACCACCTTATATCAGCAAATTTAAAATAATAAATAGTAAGAGTGGTATCAAGATCCTATACGATCCAAGGAGAAATAACTACTTGATAATACTATTGCCCAGGTTGGAGGAATGGATACTCAGAGCCGCCAAAGAGGCAGGAGTAAATGTAAAGAAATATGGTTTACCACCTGGAGGAGACGACCTACATAGGGTAGTTAACTTGAGGATCGATAAGTTTAGAGAACTCGTGTCAGATCTAAGATCTAAAAGTAGGATGGTGAGGGGGCTGGAAAAGACTTTGAAACAACTATTATTAGATCGTTAAAGCTACAATGTTGTTATCGGTATATAGTTCTTGGTTCCGGTAGAGACAAACGGTGAATAAGTATAAGAACTCCTGATCCGCTATGAGGTACTAGTGGGCACATGTTTAAACACGTATTTGTAGCCGGGAAAGGTGTGGTGGCAGCATCGACTGCTCTCTTCTCCAAGTCCTTGGGCTACGGAAAAATCGCGGAGGAGGCATGGGGATGAGCCGGATTATTGTTGCACTGGATAGGTTCGACAGTATTGATGAGGTGTTGAAACTAGTTGATATGGTGAACGCTTATGTTGCTGGGTACAAGATCGGCCTGCCTCTTATACTGAGGCAAGGAGTAGCCGCCACAAAGAAGCTCGTAGAACGCGTGGGGGATAAAATACTGGTTGTCGACATGAAGCTGGCCGATATAGGGTACATAATGATAGAGACCGTTAGGCCACTGCTAGAAACCGGGTACAGGTACTTCATAGCCCACGGCTTCATAGGCTACCGGGGCGCACTAGAAGAACTATCATTATTCCTCAGAGAAAACGATGCTAAACTCATAGTAGTAGCGGCGATGAGCCACCAGGGATCACAGGAGATCATGGACAAGCACATGTACGACATACTGGACATCGGCATAGAAGCCGATGCATGGGGCTACGTACTACCCGCTACAAGGCCCGAGCTAATAAAGAAGGCAAGGACCTACCTAGACGAGAAAGGATACGAGGCGAAGATCCTCTCTCCAGGCATAGGGGCCCAGGGAGCGGAGCCAGGCTCCGCGTTAAGGAGTGGGGCTGACTACGAGATCATCGGTAGAATGATAACAGCATCACCCAACCCGCTAGAAGCAGTCACCATGATAAACAAGAGGCACGAGGAGGTGCTAATGGAGAAATGAATGGTGATGAACAGCCTCTCAGAGAACTGGTACTGGAGATGCATCGTAGAGGAATAATAAAGTTCGGGGAATTCACGCTCACGAGCGGGAAGAAGAGCCCCTACTACCTAGATCTACGTCTTCTTCCAAGCTATCCAAGACTATACAAGAGAGTCATGATGATGGCCTATAGTATTCTGAAAAAACTAGATTTCGACGTAGTCGTAGGCGTGGCGACAGCCGGGATAATACATGCATCCTATCTAGGCTGTATCATGGAGAAACCAATAGCGTATGTAAGGAAGAAGCCGAAAGAGCACGGCACAAGAAGACTCATAGAGGGAAGAGTAGAGGGGCTGAAAGCATTGATCGTGGATGACGTCGCCACTACAGGCGGTAGCCTAGAGAGAGCTGTCAATGCCGTGAGACAAGAAGGCGGCATCGTCGAATACGCTTTCGTCATCGTGGATAGAAGAGAGGGAGCACGGGAACGCCTAGAAAAACAAGGAGTCAAACTCTATAGCCTGCTTGACGCCCAGAAAATAATAGAGATCCTCCACGAAGAAAAAGCGATTGATGAACAAACGTTCTCTAAGGTAAAACAATACATTGAGAAGGAAAAGTCAAGCTTTTAACCCATATTCGAGATAAGGTTTGGCGGGCTTCTTGGGT
>JALWQP010000027.1:0-4449 GCA_027083045.1 Desulfurococcales archaeon | reverse complement strand
CCTAAAGGAGACGTTATAAGTATACTCCAATACGAGAGAAAAGACCTAGAATATCTTTTCCAAGTAACAGATGAAATGGATAAACGTCTCCGCAGCCGCTCCAGGCTAGACCTATTGAGAGGCTACATAGTAGCACTCGCATTCCTAGAGCCAAGCACAAGGACAATGTATAGCTTCCAGTCAGCAACATATAGACTAGGAGGCAAAACACTGGTATTCTCGAGCAAAGAAGCTACAAGCCTGGCGAAGGGAGAAAACTATGCAGACACGATAAGGATGCTCGACCTCTACAGCGACTTGATCGTGATAAGGTCTAGGCATGAAGGCACAGCAAAATATGCTGCAGAAATAGCGGAAAACCCAGTCATCAACGCAGGCGATGGAAGACACGAACACCCCACCCAGGCAATGATAGACCTATATACAATGTATAGATTATTCGGAGCAATCGATGGATTAGTAATAGGTGTTCTAGGAGACCTAAAATATGCTAGAACTATAACAAGCCTACTCTATGGCCTCACCAGGTTCAAGCCCAAGAAAGTATACCTGATCTCACCGGGACTACTAAGCCTCAGAAAAGAAGTCTATGACAAAATAACCGAGCTAGGACTCCCCGTCGAAGAAACCACGAGTCTCCAAGAAGTACTGCCAGAACTAGACGTACTATACGTTACGCGAATACAGAAGGAAAGATACCCTGACCCACTAGAATACGAGAAAGTAAAGAACCTCTACAGAATAACGCCTGAAGTCCTCGGGAACGCCAAGAAGGAGCTGAGAATACTGCATCCACTGCCGAAAATAGATGAGATTGACCCAGCAGTAGACGAGACACCCTATGCAGCCTACTTCAAACAAGCACGATGGGGCGTGCCTCTCAGGATGGCTCTCCTAAGCCTAGTCCTAGGAGTCTATGAAGAGGTGTAAGAAATGGTCGAGAAACAGTTAATCGTTTCCAAGATAAAGGAAGGAATAGTGATCGATCATATACCGGCTGGCAAGGCATTGAAAGTCCTGAAAATACTCGGAATAGGGGGCAAGGAAGGATACAGGGTTGCAATGGTAATGAATGTTGAAAGCAGGAAACTAGGGAGAAAAGACATTGTCAAAATAGAGGGGAAACTCCTGTCCAGGAAAGAGCTTGACCTAGTATCACTAATAGCGCCCACAGCAACAGTAAACATCATCAAGAACTACGAGGTAGTACAGAAATACAGTGTCACACTACCCGAGAAAATAAGAGGAACAATAAAGTGTCCAAACCCCAACTGCATAACCAATAGACCAAGAGAAATAGCACAGCCCGAATTCATCCTACGAAAGAGAGAACCCGTCGAACTAGAATGCGCCTATTGCGGCACAGTGATTAAAGGGGAAGAAGTTGAGAAATACCTCAAACCCTAACATACATTATACAACGATACAGGTAATAGAGAATAAACAATTGTCAAGCACACTCCACCTGATACGCTCCAAGATCAAGGGTTTCTTCCCACAACCCCGGCCACCACAATTCATCATGTTATGGGTGCCGGGCTACGAAGCGATTCCGATGAGTATAGCTGGATACGACGACGGGAACAAGACATTAGACATCATAGTAAAACCCATTGGCCCTACAACCCGTTACCTAGCAGCCATAAGAAAAGATGCTTACCTGGGAATCTATGGGCCTCTCGGTAAACCCCTGGTTCCAAGTGGTAAAAGGTTCTTATTACTAGCAGGAGGTAGCGGAATAGCTCCAATAGCACATTACATTACAGCGCTAAGATGCGGTGAAGAAAACTATTGTAAAGTAGTATTTGGTGCATGGACTAAGGAAGAGATTGGAAACGTTGATGAATACATCAAGAGTATCGGGGCAGAAGTAACGACGGTCTGTGATGAAGGCTGTGATTACAGGGGCACGGTCGTCGATGTGTATCGAGGCGAGGACAAGGAGGAATACGATGCAATAATATCTTCAGGACCACTAGCCATGAGCAGAGAAGTATACAAACATACTCCCAAGGGAAAAATCGATAGACTATACATTGTTTTCGAGACACATGTTAAATGCGGACTAGGACTGTGTGGAAGCTGTGTAATTCCAGGAACAAGCCTCCTCCTCTGCGTTGACGGCCCAGCATTCCCGGCCAAACAGATAGAGAAAGTGATGAAGTAATGCATGACCTAGTATATCATGGGCAAATATACGATGTTAACGGGCTTAGAAAAGCCACGATAATAATAGAAGCGGGAAAGATAGTAAAGATCAAGGGACCAGATACAAGTGTGAAAGGAGAAGTCACTATAAACTACCTGGAAAACCTTAACGTGATAGCCTTTCCAGGCTTCATAGATATGCATGTTCATCTAAGGGATTTCAAGCAATCATACAAGGAAACCATAGACACAGGCACACTTGCAGCAGCAAAGGGCGGCATCACAGTCGTAGGGGACATGCCGAACACTATCCCCCGTTTAGACACGCTGGACACGATTGTGAAGAGAAAAGAAGTCTACGAGGGAAAATCACATGTCGACTACTATGTCTACTCGGCAATACCAAGAAATAGAGAAGAAATAGAATCGATACTGTCCTTGGAGCTTGTCATGGGTATAAAGCTTTATCCACAGGACTACTCCCACCCAAATCTACTGGCATCGCTCAAATCATTGAAGAAAAAGGGGAAAACACTAGTAGTGCATCCCGAAGAGAAAACAATGTATAAAGAAGCACTTGATCTAGTGGAAACACTATATGTCAGGCCAGCTAGTGCCGAGCACTGGGCGGTCATGCATCTAGGAGACATCATTGGCTCCAATAATGTAAAAGTACATATAACACATGTAACAAGCCCAGAATCACTATTCTTGTCTAAGAGGTATGGGTTCACCGTTGATACTTGTCCCCACTACGTATTATTCGATATAGAACATGTATTCCTTAAAGGATGTTTGGCGAAAGTGTATCCACCAATAAGAAGCATGCACGATAGAATAAGACTATGGAGTCTCCTTAGAAACGGGTACATCGACACCATTACAAGTGATCACGCTCCCCACGGCAACGCGGAGAAATATTGTTGTCCATCAACCTGTCCTGCCGGAATAAACGGTGTTGAAATAACAGTTCCATTTCTAGGCCACTTGGTCAGACTCGGGGAGATAACGATCAGGGAAATGTACCGCTACCTTGCATATAATCCTGCTAGAATACTTGGCTTGAATAAATACGGTGTTTTCTGCAAGGATTGCCGCGGAAACATGACGGTAATAGATTTCTCTGGGAAAACATTAGTCGATCCCAAGGCTTCCCCATCAAAGACAAATTATAGTATCTATGAAGGATTCGTTTTCTTCTCGAAAATACTCGCAACCATAGTGGGTGGTCAGCCCGTGTACCATGATGATAGGCTTGAACCAGCGGTGAGAGGTGTATCGGTCGGTGAATTCGAAAACAAGTAAAGTATCCGTGGCTTTAGAGACCGTGGTTTCAGGGATAAGGCTTAGACACCCAATAATGAATGCTAGTGGATTACTAGGCTCGAATACCGAGGGGATACTTCGTCTCGTTGAGTCAGGTGTTTCTGCAGTTGTCACTAAGACGCTCACCCAGGAGCCCCGGGAGGGATACCTGCCCCCGATAACGATCCCTTTAGGGGAATGTATGCTAAACGCTGTCGGCCTTGCTAATCCAGGGATTGACGCCGTATATGAATTAGTCAGGACGATTCATGACTATGGGTTGCCTGCCATCGTGAGTATTGGGGGTAGGAATGCAGGTGAATTTGTAGCACTAGCGGTGAAGGCTGAAGAGGCCGGTGCTGACGCATTAGAGCTCAACATGAGTTGTCCGCATACCCAAGGCTATGGAGTGGATGCCTCGAAGACCATCGAGGCAATAAAGAACATAGTCTCCAGTGTAAAATCGGTCACAAATACACCCGTATGGGCTAAGCTAGGCTATAGCCGTCTTCTCCTTAGAGAAGCCGGTGCAGCATTATCAGCGGGAGCAGACGCGCTTGTCCTCATAAACACTATTCCAGGCATGGTCATAGACGTATATACGGGGAAACCAATCCTAACGAATAGATTCGGCGGATTGTCGGGTAAATGCATACACCCGGTAGCAGTCTATAGCGTATACATGGTGTACAGGGAATACCAGTGCGAAATAATAGGGGTTGGCGGAGTACAGGATTGGAGAACAGCCATCGAACTAATAGAGGCTGGAGCAAAAGCCCTACAAATCGCATCAGCATTCTATGCAAAAGGCTATGGCGTCGTCAACGAGATACTGTCTGGATTAACAAGCTTCCTCGATGAAATAAATGTAAATAATATAGCCGAGTTAGTAGGACTTGCTCACCGGAGGTAGCTATGATTTATTAGCCATATCAAAAACGGTCTCTATGACGACCTAATAACAAACTCTTGGATTGCACCCCGCATAGGCTGAGC
>JALWQP010000026.1 GCA_027083045.1 Desulfurococcales archaeon | reverse complement strand
GCTGAGCAATGATTGTTCTCTCGAAGCAGAGGCCTCATCAATTCTATTTAAACAAGACATTGTAGATCTATTTAATACTCGCATCTTAGTCGTTAATAAAGACTTGATCAAATCATGGTAGCTCAGCAAAGCTACATGGATAACCAATACTGAAAAACTCTAGAGAAACAAACATAGTAGCCGCCTCTCCGTTGATAGGGGATAATAATCGCTTGGCTAGTTGATGATTGTTTATCGTCGTCATTCATAAACAGCCTTATTTGAAGTAAAGGCTCGTCCAAGGGGATCTATCATGTGCTGATGCCATGATTACCTATCTATAGCTAGTTTCAGGGAATATAATTTACGAACAATAGGGTTAGAGCATAGCCCGTAAATATCGTTACGGGTAATGCTATGAACCAAACACCAAATATACGCGCAATGAGGCGTAGATTAACGTTCCTTATACCCCTAGACACGCCGACCCCCATGACCCCGCCGACTATCGCCATGGAGGTTGATACCGGTAATCCCAGCCTCGACACAACCAGCATGGTTAGCGTTGCGGACATCTGGGCAACATAGGCTGTGAGCGGGGATAACGGGGTGATCTTCTCGCCGATAGTTCCAATGATCTTCTCGCCCCAAGTAGCTATCCCAGTAGACAAGCCGATTGCAGCAACTACAAGTGCTAGCCATACAGGCAGTCCTGTATGATCCACTCCGAGAGCGTAGAGGATAGCGGCTAGAGGGCCCGCGGAGTTAGCCACGTCGTTTGAGCCAAAGCTATAGGCCATCGCGAGGGCCGCCATGATCAAAAGCATCCTAGAGGCCTCATGGACAGGGTCTCCCCCATCTCTGACTCTTTTCTCCCAGTACTTGTAGATGATGAGGGTTGCGAGGCTACTTATACCGAGGGAGGCGAGGCTCACCGTGACTATATCAGATACCGTCGCTGTTTTCAGGAGTAGGAGCACGGTCGGCGTAGCAACCGTTATGTAGGACGCTATGATCACCGATATCCTAGCCACCGATGGGTCTCGGAAGCTTCGGTGGAAAACATGGTGGAGACCATATGCGATAATAATAGCTGCTATAGGGACAACGGCCCAGGCCACAAGGATCTTGATGACCGTGGCCCAGCTTATGAAGCTTGAGCCCACCGCTAAGCCGAATCCAATGATCCCACCGATAATACATACGTGAACGCTCATGGGAACCCTGAGGAATGTGCTAAATAGTGTCCAGAAACCAGTGGCTACGAGAACAGCTATCATTCCCTTAACAACTAGTATTCCCTGGAGTGCAACCGTATTAACGATCCCCCTCATAACAGTATGGGTAACATATATGCCGAGGCTCATAGATCCGGCAAAGCTGGCTATACTGGCTATAAACAAGGCCTTCCTAACACTAAGCACACCAGCACCCACGGCTGTGCCTATAGAGTTGGGCGCGTTATTAGACCCGTTGTTCCAGGCCACAAAGAAAGCCGTGACAAGACCCAAAATAAGCCATAAAACATCCATTACGGAAAACACCTCCTTTTCTCAACAATGTATTTGCTTCTATTTAGTGTAAATATGGGTATGTATGTATATATAGACCATCATAGTTTATTATAGAGACAATGGAATACAAGCCATATAAGCTTTACCCAGCCACGTAAGGCTGAGGAGAATTGATAGACAGGATAAAATACATGATCCTAGAGAACAAGCTCAACAAGATAATAGTAGATCTAGAAGCGAAGGGCAAGACGAGAGAAGCGCAGAAAAAATACATGGATCTCCTTAGACAGGCCGCCAGAATAAGGAACGAAAAACTGCGGTACAAGCTGGAATCTGAGATATTCTCGAGAATAGCCAACACCTACATACACATGGCAGAATCGGAGAAGGCACTGGAGTACGCTGTAAAAGCCCTTAAGAAGGCTAGACTAGCCAAAACACAGTACCCCATACTACTAGCTCTCCTAATGAAGGCATCTGCTCTACAGGCACAAGGAAGGAGGGATGAAGCACTAGAAACAATAGAGGAAATATTAGGCTACAAGGTGAGGTCACCGGTGGAACACGAGGTAGTGCTATGGGCTCTGCTTCTCAAAGCAAGGATAATGGTCAGTATGAAGAAATGCGGCTCGGCGAGAGAGGCTGTGGATAAAGTCATGGCTGAGTTGCACCGAGCAAGGAAAATGCGGTATATCATGGAAGAACTCAGCCACCTCAATAAAAGGATCGCTGATATGTGTAATGATAACATATGATAACGGGAAACATGGATCATTATATTTAAAGGTTATGTAGAAAAAATACACAAAGCTATTAAAAGCAGCTATACAAACTTTAGGCAAACCATAAATGGTGAACATATAGGCATGAATTATAAATACATAACTTCATTCCTACTAGTAGCTATTCTACTAGGACTGATAATCGTATCGAGCACGGCAACACTGGCATCATCAGTGCAACTACCACCCCGAAGACCAATACCCCCTGCGCCGGGAGGAGGGGGAGACCCGCCAAACATTAAGAAAGTAGTGTTGCCCAGAACCCTAAATCATACATTAATAATAGATGGAGATGGTGGATGGGTCGAGATAGCAGGCTCTACAACTATGAATTTCTCTATTTGGACATCCTACGGTATAAGGATCCATAATGCGGAGAAAGTAATCATAAAGAACGTACACATAAGAGTAGCATCCTTCACGAACTTTATTCGCATACTAACCATAAGCGGTAGAGAGGGTGTGAGAAGAACCGATGTAGTTGGAGACAAGCTGATAATAGACTTCAGTGGCAGAGCTAGGACTACATGGGGATACATAGGCTTCTACGGCATATACGCGTACCATGTAAGTAGCTTCAAGATGAACACCATACAGGTGAAATTCCACCCAAGAATAGAGTCGAGCCACCGGTTCTGGTACAATACAAACTATAATGAAACACACATATTCGGATACGGTGCATACATATACCTTCGTCCGAGTAGCTACAACCCTGCAAGATATAGTGTAGGTGCAATAACGCTCACTTATAATCCTAGGACAGTAAACGAAAACACAATAATATCATATGGATGGGTGACAGTTGCGAGGATAAGGGCATGGGGGGCCTATAGTACGCGAGATGAGGGATTGCCTATTTATGCTGAGGGAACAATACGCACGGTGGCATTAAAAGGATCCAGTGTCGCCGTCTATTTTGATCATTACTTCGAGACCCTAAGAACCAGTAGAGTGTCAGCAAGGATCAATAACCTCGTGATGAGCAATATAAGGATCACTAAAAAAGTTATCGAGGGCTCAGAAGGGCATAGGTGGAGCTATGGATTCATCGGAGGAATTAATATGTATAGAAGCAAGGTCTACATAGACAGGATCATAGCCACTAACGTGGCCATGGGGACAAACTATGGAGAAGCATATCTGATAAGCAGGATTTACCGCAGCGTCTTTACACACAAATATATTCTAACGAGAAACTTCGGAGTTGGTAAAGGCAATATAACAGGAGGAGTAGTGCCGGTATGGTTCATGGGCTTCGAAGGTCCAGGACTCGGTGGGCTTAGGACAGGATTACTCAACGGAAACAAGTACGATACCAGAGTTGTGATCAAGCATGCCTTCTTCAGGGACACGCCAGCCAATATAGGTTCCTCCGGTATGAGATCCCTCAAGGGCTTCCTGTCAATATCTACTAAGATGAGCGGCTACGTGGGGCTATATAGTCTCAGTGATGAGAGGAGGGCCAAGCAGGTCTATATCGGGCCTGTGAAGAACTCCAGAATAACAATAGCGTTCAATCAACGATACACTTATCCAAACTATAACGCCCTTATACTATATACGGGCAACATAATAACACTGATGATCATGGGTAATGATATAAAGATAACGATCAACGGGAAAACATACGTTGTAGACACGATAATATTGTCTACCTCAGATGCAAGGATAAGGGGAATGCTGTTCATGAACAGATATGACGGCAGCACTGCGAGAATAATGACGAGGAACGGGGCAATTAACGGTATATATCCTGGCCAAGCATACATTGGCGAAGATTAAGAATAAACCTGCTCCAACTAATTTTTTGATAAAACCTTTTTCTATAATCATTCTTCGATGGAACAGCCAGTACTACGTTCAAGCACTACATAATAATATTATTGGGTATTATTTAATCACTTGTTTAAATGGATTCAACCACTATAGTGGGATAAATAAGCTTTTTCCAATAATTACATCAATAGATGATGTCAGGTTTAAATGTTCATTATTAGCCTGTAATAGGTTTCTTAAATGAGAGGTTTTAATCTTTACGCTTGTAAAACTTATATATCATTTTATAAAAATACATAAACAACTAATCTGGAGAGAAGAGGTTCATATTATGAATAACTTATACACGCCACGCATGTCTAGAGCAATCTCCAAATCTGTTGCAATAGCTATAATCGTTATCATAATTGCGGCAATAATCGCAGGAGTAGGATACTATTACTATGCGTCGCAGCAACAGAAGACAGTATCGATCATATGGGCTTCAACACAGCTCGTACCACCTGAAGAACAGGCATTCGTAAAAGGAACGCTTTTGACCGACTTCGAGAAACAAACAGGTATCAAGGTAAGCTTTGTCGGTATGTCTTACTCCGACATGATAACGAGGATCACTAGCGAAGAACAAGCCGGTAAGGTAACTATCAGCCTAATAGGTGACCTACATGGAAACTTGGACCTCATGGCCAGCAAGGGCTACTTGACAGACCTCTCAAAGTTCGGCACACTCCCAGGGAGAACATTTCCAGACGTCCTGATGAAGTATGCCCATCTACATGGAATACTCGCCTACATCCCATGGATGACCGCCACATATGTCATGGTGGTTAATAAGGAGGCATTCAAGTACCTGCCTCAGGGCCTGACGAAGGAGGATGTTATAACAGGCTCAACCAAGTGGACATACCAGGCGCTCCTAGAATGGGCTAAGAACCTGTACGAGAAGACCGGGAAGAAACTACTAGGCTTCCCCGCAGGCCCCAACGGCTTATTCGTGAGGTTCCTGCACGGATATCTATACCCAGCCTTCACCGGTGCACAAGTCAAGAACTTCAACAGCCAGGACGCCATAAAGATGTGGAACTACCTGAAAGAGCTATGGCAGTACGTCAATCCAGCCAGCACCACATGGGATGCTATGGCCGACCCGCTCCTCAAGGGAGAGGTCTGGATAGCGTGGGACCATACCGCTAGGATCAAGGATGCTATAGAGCAGAAGCCCGATCAGTTCGTGGTAGTGCCTGTACCGATAGGGCCTAAGGGGAGAGGATACATCCTAGTGGTGGCTGGACTAGCAATACCGAAGGGAGCACCGGATCCCCAGGCAGCCTGGAAACTCATAGATTACCTGACAAAGCCCTCGACACAGGTAAAGGTACTGGAGAAGACAGGGTTCTTCCCAACCGTGAAGGAAGCCTCGACCCAGGCCCCCGCAGGAGCACTACAGGTCCTGATTAAAGGCGTGAATGCGCAGCTAAACGCGCCTAACCCGATCGTTGCGATGATACCCAGCCTTGGAAGCAAGTCAGGAGACTTCAAGAGCATATATATAACAGCGTTCAAGCAGATCGTCCTCCAAGGACAAGATCCGCAGAAGGTACTGAACGAACTATACCCACAGCTACTGAATCTCTTCAAAGAGACGGGAGCCCCGCTACCACCACCGGACTCAGGTACATAGCCTAGCCACTGGGTCCACGGGGGATAATAGTGTCCAGCAACAAGCAGGGATACTCCCTAGTAGAGCGATACCTGCCATACCTGCTAATAGCCCCCGCACTAGGCTATCTTCTTTTTTTCATAGGATACCCCCTCACCCAAGGAGTTCTCCTAGCATTCACCGACCAGAATGGTCACTTCACACTTCAACACGTCTACTACCTCCTATATTCACCTAGCTCTAATTTCTGGCCAGCACTGGAGGATACATTGGCGCTAGCCGCGGCCATAATACCGATCCAGATCATGCTTGCCCTGGGCTTCTCGCTGATGCTCAGCGCTAATTTCAAGGGCAAGGACATGGCCCTCTACATACTGATAATACCGTTGACGATAAGCGATGTGGCTGGTGGACTGATATGGTACTCGCTACTGACAGCGAACGGGTTCTTCAACAAGCTCTTCATGGCGCTGGGGATTATTAATCAGCCAATACAGTTCTTCGGATACCAGTTCAGGCCAATGGAATTCATAGCCATAGTGCTCGCAGAGGTCTGGAGGGCCACAGCCCTCGTCTTCGTGATAATCTTCGCAGGCCTCCAGATGATCAGCAAGGAGTACATTGAGGCCGCAGAAGTATTCGGTGCAGGGACGTGGACGAAGCTACGGCACATAATATTCCCCATGCTGAAGCCCAGCGTGCAGACAGCCCTACTGATAAGGACTTTGTTCGCTTTCCAGGTATTCGGAGTAGTGATGGTTCTCGCCGGACGCGATATACCTGTCTTGGCCGGCGAAGCATACTATGAACAAACCATACTTTATCACTACGGCGTCGCAGCCCTATACGCCCTGATAATAGCCGCGATATCGGTTGTCATAGGCTATATCTACATCAAGATGTTCAAGGCCCAGTACCTTAGGGAGGTGACCATGTAATGAGTACACCTGGTGAAACCCCGCCTATCAGGTATTATTTGCTCAGAATACTGTTTGCGGGAATAGTGATACTATCATGTACATGGGTGCTACTACCAATAATAATATCAATACTGTACGCCTTCTCGACGCCGCAGGACTTCTACAGCCCCAAAGAGATCATCCCGCTCCACTACACTCTCTCAAACATACAGAAACTACTAGCACTTGGAGCGGCTAGAGCCACCATGAACAGTATAATAGTTGCGGTAATGACCGTGATCTTCAGCTTCGCGCTCGGACTACCCGCCGGTTACGCGTTCGCCAGATTCGCCTTCAAGGGCAAGGACTCGTTGAAGCTACTGATTATAGGGCTGAGAATGTTCCCGATGCTAGTCATCGCTGTTCCTCTGGTAACATTGTACATTAGGCTAGGCCTCAACGATACACTGCTCGGCGTAGCATTAGCACATACCACCATGGCCCTCCCTTTCGTCATACTGATCACATCGAGCATATTCGTGAGCGTACCAATAGAGCTTGAAGAGGCAGGCTATGTCTTCGGCCTCGACAGGAAGCAGACATTCCTAAGAATAACGCTGCCCCTAGCCCTCCCGGGGCTAACCGCTGCTGCTATATTCACTTTCATAATGTCCTGGAACGAAGTATTCATGGCGGCAGTACTTACACTAACAAACAGGACGTTGCCGGCGTTCATACTGACATCAGCGATGGCGGCGCCAGATATAATTAAGTTCGCGGCATCATTCATTATGATCCTACCTGCACTGATCTTCGTATTCATTGCTCGCAGGTACCTCATATCCATGTGGGGTATAACCGTGAAATAAGGGTGTGGGAAATGGTGGATGTTAGGCTAAGAGGTCTCGTTAAGAGGTTCGGTAAAACAGTAGCACTAAGAGGCATAGACCTAGATATAAGGGATGGCGAGTTCATTGTCCTCCTAGGCCCATCGGGTTGTGGAAAAACAACAACGCTCAGAATCATAGCTGGTCTGGAGAAGCCGGATGAAGGCAGAGTATTGTTTGGTGAGAAAGACGTGACATACCTTCCGCCTAAAGATAGGAATGTCTCTATGGTTTTCCAGAGCTATGCTGTCTGGCCCCATATGAAGGTTAAAGACAATATTGCCTTCCCGCTGAAAATTAGGGGTGTCCCGCAGGAAGAGATCGATAAGAGGGTCAAGTGGGCGGCCGAACTACTCCAGATAGACGAGCTACTCGACAGGTACCCGCACCAGCTGAGCGGTGGGCAGAGGCAAAGAGTAGCGGTGGCCCGTGCAATAGTCATAGAGCCGGATGTACTGCTCATGGACGAGCCGCTGAGCAATCTAGACG
>JALWQP010000025.1 GCA_027083045.1 Desulfurococcales archaeon | reverse complement strand
CCTCGTTGCTCTGCTACTAGACTCCAGGCTCCTTTTGTTGCGTGCCATCTGGTCTCATGTATATTTTCTCGCATAGCTCATACAACCCCCTCATTTGCTCATGTATTACGAGCGTAATGAGCTTACGTCGAGAATTTCCTTGTCTCCAAACTCTTATGCCTGCTCGAATACAATGTCTCTATAGATTGTCGTGGTATCATATGCCTCTACCACGAGGGCTATACCTTCACATCCACCCGGTCTATATCCGTTATGCCATTCCTCAACTATGTATAGTTTATCTTTACGTAATTCGATCTCCTGAACATTGTCCATTCCCTCATTTTGAACTACCAGAACAATCTTACCACTAAGCAGCAGAAATAACTCGGGCCTATCATGCTTCTCTAAGTAGCTGATCTCATCAAGGCTCTTAAACTCAGGCCTGTATAGCCCTATCCTCCACCTTCCAGGATCTTCAAATAACACCTTCCATCTCTCCCTGCTATTTGCATCTATTATCTTCATGTTCTTCCCACCCCACGAAACGGAATACTACAATATATGTTTAAATATATGTTTAAACCATGCTTTAAAATAATAGCCATGCTTTGAAAATATATTTTAGTACAATGTACTAAATATTCCAATAGGGACACTGACACCTTAATAAAGGGTGCTTGTTATGGTTGAGGTAATAATTGAAAACGTACGCAAGGTCTTTGGCGGTAATGTTGTAGCGCTCGATAACATTAATATAAAGATAAAAGATGGCGAATTCTTCGTTCTACTGGGTCCATCAGGCTCTGGTAAAACTACACTCCTTCGCTGCGTCGCTGGCCTCGAGAAACCCGATCAAGGACGTATAATTATAGGTGATAAAGTGGTCTTTGATGCAGAGAGGAAGATATATCTTTCTCCAAAGGACAGGGATATTGCTATGGTGTTCCAGAACTATGCCCTCTACCCACATATGAAGGTATTTGACAACATCGCTTTTCCCCTTGTGGTTCGGCGTAGGGAGCTCAAGCTGACACGCGAGGATATAAGGAAAAGGGTTGTCTGGGTTGCCAAGATGCTAAATATTGATAACCTGCTCGACAGGTATCCTAGGCAACTCTCCGGCGGACAGCAGCAGAGGGTTGCCCTAGCGAGGGCATTGGTACGTAGCCCCAATTTATTCCTAATGGACGAGCCCCTCAGCAATATTGATGCAAAACTGAGGGTAATGATGAGGAGCGAGCTAAAGAAACTTCAGAAGGAGCTTGGTATAACTACTATTTATGTGACACACGATCAGGCTGAGGCCATGACCATGGCCGACCGCATAGCCGTTCTCAATAAGGGTAAGATCATGCAGATAGGCAGTCCTAGCGAGCTGTACCATAAGCCCAAGAACCTATTCGTGGCAGGCTTCATCGGATCACCTCCCATGAACTTCATCGATGTGACACTAAAAGAATCAGATCACAAGTATTATCTTGATGCAGGGCCCTTCAAAATTATATTACCTGATGAAATTGCAAGCATTATTCTGTCGAAGACCCGTTCGTCAGAGCTAATACTTGGTGTAAGGCCCGAAGACATCATAGTTAGTAAAGAGCCTTTGAAAAACGCGTTCACGGCAGAGGTATACGTCGTAGAGCCTTTAGGCTCCCATACAATTGTAAATATAAAAATCGGTGAGCGTATTATAAAGGCTGAGGTTCTCGGCGAATTTATTGCGCAGCCAGGCGAGAAAATATATGTGAAATTCAATATAAACAAGATCCATGTCTTCGACAAATCTACCGACGAAACGATTATATAAGCTTTTACATTATTCTTCCTAAGATTCATTGATAAAAGGCTATAAATGTATTTTTGGTCAGGCTTTAGTACCAGTTCCCAACGCCATTAATCCTTTCATAAAGTATCTCCCTAAGAATATGAATATTATTAGTGGCGGCAGAGAACCAACGAGAGCGGCTGCAAACATTCTATTATAGAATGTGCCGCTCTGCCCAACATAACTGAATATCTTTAATGTTATAAACTTATTGTACCCTCTTGTAAGAATCAATGGTATGAAGAAGTTATTCCAAGAGACGATCAATATGAAGATCAGGGTCGAAACGATCCCAGGGCCGAGAACGGGTAATACCACTCTCCGGAATATACTGAATTCTCCAGCGCCATCAACGACTGCAGCCTCTATAAGATCTCTGGGTATTACTGACATGAAGATCACCATTAGCAGGGCAGCCATAGGTGTATAGTATATTAAGAACCCAAGAGCTATGCCAGGAAGAGTATTATACAAGCCGAAAGACCTTACGATCTGTACAAATGGAACTAGGAGGGCCTGATATGGTGTATAGGTTGCTATTGCCACTAACAACATCAACGTATCGCTTAGCTTTGACTGTCTTCTAATGATGGCATAGGCGGCGAGCATACCAAATACTGTTGACAAGACTGCTACTGGTATGACAACAATTGCCGTATTAGCTAACGGGATCTTGAGTTCATTGGCTACCTCGGCTATAGTTGTTAGATCAACCTGTTTAGGGGGGACGTATATTGGTGTATTCATTACTTCGCTCAGCGATTTTATCGATCCTAGGATTAGTGAATAAACTGGAAAGATCCAAATAATTCCGAGCACTATTATCACAACAATAGAGTAGACTAAATTCCACCTCACATCTCCTCACCTCCTCACAATCCACTTCTTAAGCCCATACATAGCGTATGGTATCACTATGAATGCTGATACAACTATTATGATTATTGCGGCAGCAGATGCAAGGAAGAAGTATTGTGAGACGAACTTATTGTAGACATACATCACCATAGTCTCTGTGAAAGGATTTAAGAATAACACAGCGTAAGGCAAGGCAAACATCTGGATGGCGAAGAGCGCAAGGAAGATCGTTGAGATCAATAACCCCTGCCTAGAGTTGGGTATGACTATACGTGTCATAATCGTGAAGGTGTCTGCACCATCAACCATTGCGCTCTCAATAATGGATCTATCGACGTTGTAGAAGGCGGCGAGGTATAGCATGGCAGAGAAGCCTGCATAAACCCATACCGAGACCAGGGATAGGCTCCAGAACGCGTTGTAGCCTGTGAGCCAGTCAATGCTCCCAATACCAAGCCCCTTCAACACAACATCTATTCCCTTATATGGATCAAAGATCCACCTCCACATGATGCCGACGACGATCATTGATAAGCTCATAGGATATACGAAGAAAGCAGTCAATGCATTTCGTAGTTTCGGGTTCTCGAGCTGAAATATTGCTGTTGCTATCAGTAATCCCACAATATTTCCTAGGACGACGAGGACGGCTACCCATAGCATCGTCCGCTCAAAAGCCATCTGGAACTCATAGTCATTGAATAGAACCATAAAACTATACAGCCCCGTAAACTCTGGGACAGGGTGTAGGAGCGAATAATTCGTTAGAGCAATGTAGATGTTCCAAAATACTCCGTAGTAAAGTAAGGCTCCAAACACTAGGGCCGGGAGGAAAAACACGAAAAACATCTTAAGACTCATCTGCATATCTGCTCACCTATTGAATGTATTAGGTTTGGGGAAAAATAGAATTTGGGTTTAGGACTTCTTAGCCCAAGGAGGTAAGTATCCGGCGAACGGGTGCTCATAGCTTCCCATGAACATTCCGCTCTCTGACCACTCCTTATACTCCTGCTGCAGGGCCCACTTGATCATATTGTACCATAACTGCGTGTTGCCTGTCTGAGCCAGTAGTATTGATGATTGTAGGAACTTCTGCCATACATCATCGAATAAGCCTCCATGTATTAGTGCATAAACGTATGCCTTTGCGCTACCATACTGTTTAACTTCCCACTTCTGGGCTTCTGTCGGGTATATGTTTGTTGGAATGTCTGGATATGTCGCTATGGAGCCCTTGTAGGGGTTGAAGATCTCCTGTCCCTGCCTGGATGCAAAGAACTTGGCGAAGAGGACACCGCCCTGCTGCTGTGGTCCCTTGGGCACCATGACACAGTCTATGACGAGGCTGTATATACCCTGTGTGCCTGGGAATGGCTCTACGACAATGTCCGTGTTGGGCTTAATATCGTCAACAGGGCTCAGTACTACCTTCGGATACACGTTGTATAGCAAACCTGTCACCCAGTCTCCATCGACTACAAAGGCGCCTTCTCCCTTAACAAGGGCTGCAACCGCAGATGTCCAATCGAGGCTCATCCAGTTCGGTGGAAACGTCTTAACTAGCTCTAAGAATATCTGTGTAGCTTTCTGTATCGATGGGTCGTCAGGGCTAAGTGTACCGTACATGAACTCTATGTATTTTGTAGGACCAGCGACGGCCAGGAATATCTGTGTCCATAGCATTGCTACGGTGAACTGGTCGGCGCCAGCCTGTAGGAATGCGGGTACTCCGTGCTGCTCAAGCACTTTCGCATCATTTATTAGCTGGTCAAGTGTTTTGGGTATAGGCAGGTTGTATTTCTTCAGTACATGTATGTTGATGTATAGCAGATTTGCCCTATGGATATCTACGGGTAGGGCGTATAGATGGCCTGATAACATTGCCGCATTAGCTGCGGGCGTGTTATATAGGCCTATCTCCTTGGCTATATCAGTCATATCGACGAAGCTATTAACATGGTTAACAGCAGACATGAAGTAGCTAATCTGCTCAGCAGAAGCGTGTACCTGGAACGCTGCTGGCGGCTTACCCGCCATTATAAGGGCAAGGATAGCGAACTTGGCGTTAACGCCAGCACCGCCTGGGACAGCGGTCTTCACCACCTTGATCCCATACTTCTGCTCAAAGGCGCTGATCAATTTATCGATAGCGAACTTCTCTAGACCAGCCCACCAGGTGTAGAATGTTATTTGTTTTGGTAGTCCGGTCACGGTTGTGGTTGTGGTGGTTAGAGGAGATGTTGCTGTTGGAGGAACGGTCTTTATTATTGTAGTGGGCACCGTAACGGTTTTAGGAGAGGTTCTTGTTGCAAAGTATGTTCCCGCTCCAACGACGATCGCAGTAATGATTACGGCGATAATAATATAAGCCGCTACTTTAGATGCAGCCTTATAGTAATTCATACAATTCTCCCCCTTAAGTGGTATACTTTTTAAATACATTTAATAATATTATAGCACTGCATATATAACCTTATTTTTCTGCGAAGCATATAACCTTAATATGGTTGTGATAAAAAAATCCGTGTATAAAAGATCTCGGGACAATATTTAATGACTCAATTAATAACAGTACTTTACTAGTTTTTAATAGCTGAAACAAACACGCCGAACGTAAGAATGCTTTTATCTAGCGTTTATCATACTCTCGTTATGAGTGAGAGGAAAGCATTCTTAGGAGATATGGGGATGATCTGTTATGTCTATGCTCGAGGTTCGTTGGCATGGGAGAGGAGGCCAGGGTGCCTGGACCGCGTCGAACATTCTCGCAATGGCCGCAGCTATTGATGGCAAACATGTCCAGAGCTTCCCGGCGTTTGGTCCTGAGAGAAGCGGTGCGCCAGTTCTAGCGTTTACTAGGATCAGCGAAGAGCCGATCGAGATCCACAGCATGGTCTATGAGCCTGACATTGTGGTTGTACTGGACCCTACCTTGTTGAAGAGCGTTAATGTTACACAGGGCCTCAAGAAGGGAGGGATTATCGTTGTTAACTACGAGGGTGACATTGAGAAGCTATATAATAGTATAGGTATTAGTAAGGGCGAGTACAAGGTCTATATAACCCCGGCGACAAAGCTAGCGCTCGATATCCTCAAGAGACCGATCACCAACACCGCCATGATCGGTGCTCTCCTCAAAGCATCAAAGCTTATCAGCTGGGAGAGCCTTGAGGAGGCGATTAAGAAGAGATTCCCAGGCCCACTGGCCGAGAAGAACATCGAGCTCGTAAAGAAAGCATATGAGTTAGCCCGGGAGGTGTGACTCGATGGCCGAGCTACGTGGCTATAAAGAACTCCCCATTGGAGCCGTACCCTTCAGACTATCAACTGACTACAAGACCGGTGACTGGAGAGCGCTGAGACCCGTTGTGGATCACAGCAAGTGCGTCAAGTGTATGTTGTGCTGGATATACTGCCCGGACATGGCCGTGATCTGGGACGGGGAGAAGATAATCATCAATTACGACTACTGTAAGGGCTGTGGCCTCTGTGCCCACGAGTGCCCGGTTAAAGCAATAACAATGGAGCCCGAACCCACCGAGTAAGATCCCCCGGAGGTGTACATGTATGACTGAAGCAATCAAAACCCCCAAGATCCCCCCTGAGAAACAGATCCTTATGACTGTTAACGGTGACGAAGCAGTAGCCTATGCCGCCAAGCAGAGCCTTGTAGACGTAGTGGCTGCATACCCAATCACACCCCAGACAATCATTGTCGAGAAGTTCTCAGAGTTCGTGGCCAACGGCGAAGTACACACAGAATTCGTCCCGGTAGAGAGCGAGCACAGCGCTATGAGCGCATGTGTCGGCGCAGCCGCGGCGGGTGCACGAGCATTCACAGCCACAGCAGCCAACGGCCTTGCACTGATGTGGGAGATACTCTACATCGCTGCGAGTCTAAGGCTCCCGATAGTGCTAGCAGTAGCTAACCGTGCATTATCCGCACCCATCAACATACACAACGATCACGGCGATGCATATGGTATGAGGGACAGTGGATGGATACAGATCTTCGTCGAGAACGTACAGGAAGCCTACGATACAACCATACAGGCATTCAAGATAGCGGAGGACGAAAGAGTACTCCTACCAGTAGCAGTCAACCTGGACGGGTTCTTCCTAAGCCACACCCTCGAGAACATCAGGATGCTACCCGACGAGGAAGTACACAAGTTCCTAGGCGGTTACAGGAAGACCTACCCCAAGGTAAAAGTTGACTACTTCGACGAAGAAGTACCATTAATACTCAATCCCGCCAAGCCACTAAGCTTCGGACCACTAGACCTTTATGACTACTACTACGAGCACAAGATGCACCAGATCGAGGCGATGAAGCGCGTCCCAGAAGTGGTCAGGGAGGTAAATGAGAAATGGTACGAGCTAACCGGGAGAAAGTACGGTGACGGCGTACTAGTACCATACGGCGTAGAAGACGCCGACGTAGTAGTAACCGTGCTGGGAAGCACAGGCGGAACCGTGAGGCACATAGTGAAGAAGCTGAGGAACAGGGGCTACAAGGTAGGCACTATCAGGATAAGGCTGTTCAGGCCATTCCCGCACAAAGAGCTAGCAGAGCTACTGAAAGGCGTCAAAGTAGTAGGTGTCATGGACCGCGGAATAAGCTTCGGAAGCTATGGTCCAAGCTTCCTCGACATAAGCACAGCACTATACGATCTCAAGGAGAGGCCGCTACTAGTCAACTACGTCTACGGCCTAGGAGGCAGAGACGCCCCGCCAGAGATGATCGAGAAGATGTTCATGGAGCTCCTCGAGATAGCCAAGACCGGAGAAGTGAAGGAGAAGCTCAGATTCCTAGGTGTAAGAGAGTAAGAAGGAGGTGTATTGAGACATGCCCAAGCAGACCCTACCCCAGGTCCCGATCAAGAGGGGAGAGCCCGCGTATAAGCTATGGATATTCGAGCCCGGCTGGAAAGGCGAGTTACCGCTAATACTGAACCCGAGACAGCTCGCAGAGCAGAAGAGGCCAGCGCTACTACCCGGCCACAGGCTATGTGCAGGCTGTGCAGCCCCTATAATAGTCAAGCTGGCCAGCTTCGCGTTCAGAGGCCCGACAATAGTCGTCAACGCTACCGGATGCCTTGAAGTAGCGACAACCATCTTCCCATACACCAGCTGGGCAGTACCATGGATACACAACGCTTTCGAGAACGCCGCCTCGACGGGTAGCGGGGTCGAGGCCGCTATCAAAGCGCTCAAGAAAACCGGCAGACTACCCTACGAACACGTAGACGTAGTGATCTTTGGAGGAGACGGAGGCACCTTCGATATCGGATTCCAGGCCCTCAGCGGAGCAGCAGAGCGTGGCCACGACTTCCTAT
>JALWQP010000024.1 GCA_027083045.1 Desulfurococcales archaeon | reverse complement strand
TCCACGATCTCTTCTCTACTCATGTATTCGAGAACATTCTCTCTTACAACTGCTATATCTCCCACGATATCGTGTGCTGGAACCTTAACTACTTTCTTCTTTTTTACAGGAGGATCACAAATTATTAACCTCATAGGCATAGAACTTAACTCATTATTCGCAGGAGGCTCCTTCTTAACGGGAATCAACACATGGTCATCCTTCCTAGTAATGATATGTTCGTTATCCATAATATGCAGGGCTCGAAGCATTTTTATCGTTCTTTCCGCGTACTTCTTAGGTACTTCGATGCATTTCAAGTAGTTTTCTCTCCCTATCTTAGTTTTTATTATCTGCCTATGTAATTGTTTAACTATAGGCCTGCTACTTATTAATCATAGACATGCTTACCAATGGAGTATGGATCGGCGTTGCGGAGGAATAGTTATTTCAAGGAAGCATATATTGTTTATAGGCCGAGCGAGAAATGCATAGAGCTAGCAAGGGCCGCTCGCCGAGCTCTTATATCGAGAGGTGTTGATGTCGAGACGTTCTGGGTTGACGACATAATACGTGGCGCGAGGAAATATGTTGACCTAATAGTTGGGATTGGCGGTGATGGCACTCTCTTGAAAATATCGAGGGTGTATCCTGAGAACACGCCGCTCATCCTACCAATACCTTGTGGTAGACGTACAATTCTCTATGAGGATATCGGAGCTGATAATATAGAGCGTGTTATTGACAGGGTTATCAGCGGGGATTTCGTGATCGAGGATTACGACAGATTACACGTCTTGTCACCTAGAGCCAGCTACTATGCATTGAACGAGGCCGCCCTCATAAGTATTGACCATGGGAGAGTATTGAGGTTTGAATTAGAGATAGTGACGCCTGGCATGAGATCTCATCTTTTCTTTTATGGAGACGGGATAATTATCTCGACGCCTGCTGGCTCGGCCGCCTATAACTTGTCGGTGGGCGGCAGCCTAATGGAGTACTCTATCAGCGGGATCAGCGTTGCACCTTTGAATCCTATGGAGCTGAATATTAAACCAATAATAGTGTCGAGGCTCTCAAAACTACTTATTAGAATACATGGTCATGTAGACCTGTACGTTGATGGGGAAAACATGGAATCAATGGAGAAGGGCTCGGAGCTCCTCGTTGAGATGGATTTCCGTAGTTTTAGAATAATAAGGCTAAGTGGACGTAGAGATGTGGCTAAGAAAGTATTCGATAGGAGGAGGCTCTTTTTTGTCCAATAAAAAGATCTGTATAGTACTTGATACAGGGGCTCTCCTAGCTAAGTATCATTTGATAGCTAACATAGGTAACGCAGACTACTTCGTCCCGGCAGAGGTGTGTGATGAAGTTAAGGATAAGGAGAACCGGGAAGCCCTAGAGCTAGGACTTAATATAGGCAGGATCAGTGTTGTTAAGCCTGAATCGGCAAGCATAGATGAAGCTATGAGAACCGCTAAAAGGATAGGCGAACTAGTTAAATTATCGCGCACAGATATACTTGTCGCCGCCCTAGCCCTCACACTCAAAAAGAAGTGTGGAGCGGTAGTAGTTATAACCGATGACTATAGTCTCCAGAACCTCCTATACCATATGGGAATAGGGTTCAAGCCCCTTAGGACCACCGGGATCAAAAAGCCTAGGGAGTACCGTGCTTTCTGTCCAGTATGCGGCTATGTGCCCTCAAGCCCCAAGGAGACTCTGTGCCCGCTATGTGGCTCAGCGATAATTAGGAAGAGGGCTTCCTAAGAACTGCAATGAAAAAGCCCGGCATATCATCTATGTGTGGCCCGAACCTGTAGGCTGTACAGTTGCTGAAAACTAGTTTTTCCGCATATGGTATTCTCCCCAGATCAACGCATTCCAGGTCATGTTCTTTAACGGCAAATAGTATGTTACCCTCATTCTCCTCATATGTGAGTGTGCAGGTGGAGTATACTATCCTGCCTCCCGGCCTTACAATCTTCTTCGCGGGCCTAAAGAACTGTCTCTGATAGAGATAACTGTTCACAAGATCGGGTTTTCTCGTCCTTATCTCTATCTTCGGCCTAACACCAAGTCCTGTACACGGCGGATCAATAAGTACTGCGTCAACTCTATTCTCTCCTAGCAGGTCTAAATCAATATATCTAGAATCAGCCGGAGAAAGCACTGTGTTCAGGTATAGTTTAAGCCTAGTAAGGGTATCACGTACTCGTTCTATCTTTCCCAGATTACGATCAAAACCAAGTATTCTGGCCCTCCCCCTTGTGAGTTGTACCACATGGCCTGTCTTACCCCCGGGGGAGCAGTTCATATCGACTATGAGTTGCCCGGGCCGAGGATCTATGAGTTTAGAGACCATCATGGCTGGGAGGCTCTGTGGGTAAAAATAACCCATCCTGTACTCGGGCATCTCCCTTATCGGGGGCGCACTATACACGCTCTTAATAGTTCTGGCTACAAGGCCGTACCTCATCTTCTTGAGCTGGCTGGAATCAACAACAGTAATACCATTGGCGATGGGCTTCATATTCGGGGCCATGATCGTTACGGTGTCTCCACGCCTGAAAGGATCGTACCTAACGACACCGGGGGCATAAGTGTTGGCCCCCATCAATATAGATTCTGCTGCGTGTCTGTTAACCACTATCTTCTTACCGAGCACCTCGATTCTAAAGGGGCCTTCAAGAACAATGTATAGTGCTTCATCAACAAAGGGATCCGGATAAACCCTTATCCCCCTCTCCCTTAGTCTATCGATAAGCGCGCCCCGTTCAATTAGGAATGTATTAACCCTTAAGTAGAGCCTCTTAGGAGGAGTATAGAGTGCCTCGACAATACTCTTACAGAGACTCCCCAATGCGCGGCATAGGCTTCTCAACACGTATTCGTCCATACCAACAACACCGGAGCATCTACTAGGAAGAATAAATAACAACTAAACAGGAAAATAAGAGTCTAGGATGATGATTATTGGTCTTTGGGGAAGCCCTCGAGGCGATGCCCTAGGGAACGAATGCTGATCTAGGGCATAACGTCTATATTCCCCTCGATAAGTTTGGTGTTCTCCAAACTTTAATGACAACGCCATCCTTAGGTAGCTTATGAGAAAAGTAGATACTGCCCCTAGCAAACAGACTCGAGGCGATGGGGTCTAACTGATCCCGAAAACTATAGGGTTGTAGCCGAGAAGTTGATGGAATATGGCCCCGAGATTGTGGTTGTTAAGCGCGGCAGAAACGGCGGTCTACGCAATAACGGGAAGTGGTGAGGAATACGAGCTCCTAGCATTCAGTGTAAGCGAGGTCGTAGACACAACCAGGGCGGTGATGCCTTTACTTCAGCCTAGTAATAGGCCCCTCGAGAGAGTACAGCCTAAGAAGGCTCTGATTCATGTCAACGCTATGTCAGCGCTGAGGTTGTGCGTCCGGTAGCCATCGCATCTCAAGCCATGAAGAGGTCGTCGAGTTTGTGTGGGAAAGGGGTCTATGGTAAGAAATATTTCAGGGGACCAATCTTGCCAGCGAGTAATTTATCAGTTACTATATGCTCTCCTCCTCTTATGTAATATGATATATATTATTAGTGAGGTAATGACGATTAGGATCAACCCAGCCATATACGCGTACATGGAATTACCTGTCCTATGAGTTAATGGTGAGATTATGTGCCTAGTAGTACATGGGGTAGCACATGTCACGGAGCTTGTAGATAATGTAGTGCCCGGGCTTGTTACACATATGTGACTATTATTTTCATATGAGAATCTATAGTTAGAAAGTGGTGTAAACCCTATTAGGGTTAGGTAGACAAGGATGGAGTTTATAGCGTCTGGGAACGGCCTTGCGATGATCCACTCCCTAGTAATATTTATCCATCTATTGTTTGGTGTCCTGAAACAGTTTCCTTCAAGGATATAGCGGAGTATGAATGAGACTGACGCACCAATATATATCTTCATGTAGCTGTCAGGGCTTATAAGATTAGGAATATCCGTAGGTGGGATTATTGGGGATCCTATAAGATTATACGCCATATATGTCCTGTTTTCGCCAAGGTACTTGTTAAGCAGTCCTGATCGCTCCCTGATCCTCAAGTACGTGTCGGCACCGTAGCCGCTAATACTTAGACCTATAAGTAGGGCTGCATCGCCCTCGTCAACTCTACTCCGCGGATATAGTATTCTAATATTCGTATAGAGATAGCTTCCATTGATTGATCTTATGGCTAAGTCCATTGATGATGAATTACATATGACTAGAGAATTGGAAATTAGTGTATCTATGATCCACTGAGCCTCCCATGTTATTGGGAAAATATTGTATGTCTCGATAGGGTGTAGTAGGTCAGATAGTCTGTAGATACTCTCGTTCATATTCATGGTCATATTAATGATTTTATCTAGGCCGACACTATACTTAACCGTGTAATTTAAGGTGAAGCTTGCATTTGCAGATGGGTAGGTGAGCCCATTATACTGCCAGTTAACCGCGTTATAGTGGCCGGTGAAATCGACCCATATAACTGCGGGGATCCCCATATACTCCTCTCTCAACTGGTATAGTGTTGTATTATGTCTCACTCTGAGGCTTAACGGTCTACCTAAGAGTGGTGTTACTATGAAAGTCTCTATCGCATTTTCCACAAAGCTTGTAGTTGCATTATTTGTAGCTTTAATTATAGCATTTATAATCGATCTATTACCACTAATATTTATCTTTACAACCCCCGATCCCGTCCCAGAGATTATACTTGAGATGTTGTAGACCCTATAATGATACTCAAGATAAATTGTCTCGGATGAGGAATCATTAATAGTTGTATTTAGCCTCAGGGATCCTCTTCCCCAGATCACCTTTGTCATCGGCGTATTGGCAGGGATCATTTTTAAGCTGAACGTTGATATGCTTCGTATCATGGTATTATTTATATGTGCACGTAACGTACCATTAATCCGTGTATTAAATAGTGGTAGAGGGATGGGGAGGTCATTCTTTACTGGGCACCCCAGTATGAGATGCGCCATGGTGTATGAATAGCCCATGGGCTTGATTATCGCGGATATAAAGTTATTATATAGTGGGACGATGTCTTCATGAACAAGTAGGCAGAGTTGTTGTAGCAATACAATGGCCAGTAATAGTCCAGCCGCGATCCATTTGTTCAACAACTCAACACCCGGCCCACCAACTATATATGCAGACAATAAATTATATACTATATGTGATCATGGGCTGACATGCCAGGCCAGTGCTACAAGGCCTTGTCAATACTAGGCAGTAACTAGAGGAACTAGAGATATTCCTGCCATACAGAAGGGGATAGATACAGTTTGGACAAGGTCACATCCTAGAAGCATGGTTTGGGATCTATCAATTGCTTAACAGCCACCTAGAGAACTTGCCCTAGAACCATTAAGGCGATCTAGCGGCCATCTCCTCATTGTTCTCCTCAATGAAAGGCAAGATGCTTTCATATTCCCGTCTTTAGTGATCAGCAACAATTTCTGGCTTGTAGTTTTTAAACCTTATATAGTACTGGTTTCATATATTCTGGTGTTTAAATATACCAAAGTGTACAAGAGAGTATAATTAGGGTATAAGTTAATGCTTGACGATACCATGTTTCACCTATGACTCCGCCCCAATCTTCTAGAAGGATAGCTGTGGATGCTGTTAACTTCTTTGATAAGAGAATTAGTTCATGGTGCGGGGGGTGGGATTTGAACCCACGCAGGCCTACGCCATCGGGTCCTAAGCCCGACCCCTTTGACCTAGCTCGGGCACCCCCGCATCCATTATTGGGATAGTTATTGGAGGGGTTTTAATGAGTTTTGGGTTTTGTTAAAAACTTATATCTCATATTTCTTGTTTATTGTTATGGTGATAGGCTTTATGCCTCGTGTTAATGTTAGGCTTGTGTCTTGGGAGGATATTGTTGATTGGGCTTGGGGTCTTGCCGATAAGATCCGTTCTTCCGGCTATAAGCCCGATGTTGTTGTGGCCCTTGCTCGCGGCGGTTATGTTCCAGCGAGGCTGATATGTGACTTTCTTGATATTGAGAATTTACTAAGTATTCAGAGCCAGCACTGGACAGAGGCTGCTAAAGCCGAAGAGAAGGCTATCATCAAGTTCCCGTACAAGATAGATCTTAGTGGTATGAAGGTCCTGCTCGTTGACGATATCGTTGATACTGGTGATACTCTCAGCCTCGCCAAGAGGTTTGTGGAGGAGAACTGGGGGCCTGCGGAGGCCCGGACAGCTGCTCTTCAGTGGATCAGCCCCGTAGCTAGGTTTAAACCCGACTACTACTACATCGAGGTCAAGGAGTGGATCTGGTTCCAATACCCATGGACAAGGCTAGAGGACACATACCAGTTCATTAAACGAATGATGCTCGATACATACAAGGAAACAGGGAAGAAGGAGTGGACTTATCAGGAGATCGTTGACGAGTTCAAGGAGTGGTACGGTATAGATGTTGGTGAACGATACTACCGTGATGCACTAAGAATACTTGAAGAGAAAGGACTCATTAAACACAATGAATCCACGAGAAAATACGTGCTCAACGCCTAATACGTGCGGGGTAGAATAGATTGCTGATCAGTCCTAAAACACAGGCCGAAATAGGCGTTATTGGCGGTAGCGGGCTTTACAGCATTGATGAGCTAGAGAAGATCGATGAAATAAAAGTATACACCCCGTACGGTGAGCCCAGCGACAAAATAGTGATCGGACGGTTAAGGGGCCGGAAAACAGCGTTCCTCCCAAGACACGGTCGAGGACACCGGATACCGCCCCACCGCATCAATTATAGAGCGAATATATGGGCCCTCAAAGCACTGGGTGCTAAATGGATTATATCATTCTCGGCCGTTGGGAGCCTGAGAGAAGATTATAGGCCCGGAGACTTCGTAGTACCGGACCAATTTATAGACATGACCAAAGGAGTGAGGCAAATGACATTCTTCGAGGGCGGATTGGTCGCACATGTAAGTATGGCTGACCCGTTCTGCGAGCATCTCAGGAGAATAATAATCGAGGCGGCCAAAGAGGTCCCCGAAATAAGGCTCCATGAAAGGGGCACATATATCTGTATTGAGGGCCCAAGATTCTCCACGAGGGCGGAGAGCAATATATGGAAGAACGTGTTCCACGCCGACATAATAGGTATGACCCTTGTCCCCGAGGTTGTCCTTGCATGTGAGGCAGAGCTATGCTACGCCACCGTTGCTATGATAACAGACTATGACGTATGGGCGGAAAAACCCGTTACGGCAGACGAGGTACTAAGAGTGATGAGGGAGAATACAGAGAAGGCTAAAAGACTGTTACCAAAGATAATTGAGAAGATACCCGAAAACCCGGACGAGAGGTATTGTAGCTGTTGCAGAGCACTGGAGAACGCAGTAATATAAGGCTACTGGTGAATAAGATCCATACCCTGGAAAATATTGGAAAGGAGATCTCAAATAATCTTAATCAGTTTCTCGAATCCTCGAAGGGCAGACTATATATTGTTTATTCACGCCTAGGATATCTTCCAGCCAACATACTCTACTGGATAATATCAACAATGACGCCGGAAAATGATGTCCGTCTTCTCGATGCAATGAGCTACTCATACTATGTTGCAGCATATACTGAACCTTCAACAATAGTTTTCTTCTCCACTGATCCAGGATCAAATATAACGCTAAACATATTACAAGCGGCAAGACTCATGGGCAACAAAATATTAATGGTTTCAACGAGACCGCAGAACGACATACTAGCGGATATGTTGGCCCCTTACGATAAAATATATGTCGACCTACAAGATGAGATAGAAACTTCCATCGCCATGGGAATAGCGGCGTTTAACACGGGGATAAAGATCTATAAGGGGCTTGGACGAAGACATAAGCGCTTGGATACACATATGAAGGAGGGGTGTCACCCAGTGACAGCAGAATTAATCGAAAAATATAGCAACGTAATAGATAGTATCGCCAGTACCGAGGGCATAATTGTAACGTCACCAAAGATACTGGAGCCATCTGCATACCTGATCTCAGAGGC
>JALWQP010000023.1 GCA_027083045.1 Desulfurococcales archaeon | reverse complement strand
CATTATATGTTTGTATATGAGTGGTCATCGGTTCATCCTTTTAGAGACCCACCCTTTGGCCTGGTTTCATCCGTCATTGGGTAGGTGCCCCGTGACCCTTGGCACGGGGCTAGAACGTGGAGTACTTTGAGGTAAATGTTAATTGCCCCAACTACATCTCGGTCAGCTATGAATCCGCATTTACTACATATTCCTAATCTATGGTTGTAGACTAGTTTAGCTCCACATCTTGGACAAACAGATGAAATGTTCATAGGTTCCACGAATACTGCTGGTATATTGTATTCTACAGCCTTGGTTATTATTGCTAGTTGTAGTTTACGGTAGGCGAAACGAGATAATCTATCAGCTAGACTAAATGATTTCCTAGATGCACTAAACCATAGTCTATCAAGATCTTCAAGGACAATAACACTTTTGTCCTCCTAGCTTTAAGGACAATATATCTGGCAAACTTACGGCACCAGTCAATTACTATGTTCCTGCTCCTCCTATGATGTGCTCTGATGATTTCTAGCCATTCTCCATCCTTCTCCAACTATCTTCTAAACAATTCAATTGCCAAGTTTAGCCTAGTAGTTTTCACGCGATCCTTATCTTTATAGAGACATTGTATTTGTCCTCGAGCTTCCTAAGCCTCTTCAGCTTCCTGTTATAGGTTCTTATCATGCTCCTCGGTATGGTCACTGTTATTATATTCCCGTCAACGCTTATATCTGCTCCTGGCAATATACGTTCGATAGTCCTTACTACCTTATCTATTGTGCCAAGCCCTGTCTTGGCCTTGAACTTTTTAACAGGGATGACCACTGTTTGCTCGCCGAACGTATATATCTCGTATTCCAGCTCGTCCGTTAGAAAGTCCCTAACTTCTATGACGGGTCTAGATAGCTCTGCTTCTTTGAGCCCTGTAGGTAGCTTTACCGTCATCTTTACCTCATAGACCTTGTCCACGTAACCGTTCCTGATGAATATAACTGTGTCTATTAGGCTCGGTATCATTCCGAGCTCTACTCGTCCTATGAATCTCTGGATAGCATCTATTGGTGTTGTCGCGTGGACCACTCCTATCATGCCTATACCCGCTAGTCTGAGGTCAGCATATAGTCTGAAGTCCTCATCACTACGCATCTCGTCGAAGACCGTGTAGTCCGGCCTCGAGAGGAGGAGGATATCGTGTAGCTCTCCCAGGTCCGCATAGTTCTTGCTGTACTGCGTTATCTCAGGCGGCAGGTTCATGTCTCTCGGAGACTCTATCGTCTTGACAACCTTTCCAAGACGCATATAGTATTCGGCGAGCGCCTGTGCAAATGTTGTTTTACCCATACCAGGTGCTCCCGCAATTAGTATGCCCTCGGCGCGCTCATTCAGCCTCTTGATGAGCTTGGGCGGCAGATTATAGTCTTCTAGGCTTAGCTTCTTTAGCGGGCGAACAGCAGTTATCTCCCATCCGTCGCTCAGTGGGGGTCTTGTTATAACGATTCTATATAGTCCTAGCTGTACTATCGTTGAGCCGAACCTGTCTATCTCGATGAAGCCGTCAGGCCTCCTCCTGGTTTCTTCTATGATCTGGTTCGCTATCTCCTCGAGATCATTTCTTGTGAGAGGCTTATCCCCTATAGGCTCATAGGCCCAGTCCCCAGGCCTACCCTTCTTAGCTATAGGTATTATGCCCTCCTTGAGGTGAACACTCATAGTCGTTTCATCGAAGAACTTCTCTAGTATAAATACCCGCTTCTCCTCCGGCCTGATATATATGACGTTGAGCCCCATGGCCTCAGCTACAAAAGCCTGAACCCGATCACCAGTTATGAGTGTCGCGCCTATCTGGTAGGCATAATCACGTATAAGGCTGTCTATGGCCTCACTCCCAAGAACCTTAATATCCGTAGCACGCGGTTTCTCACCACCGATCTCAACCATGACCACGCCTTGCTCAGATAGTTTGCGAAGCCTCCTTATCTCCTCGAGGCCCGCATAGCCAGTGGCTCTCCCCTTGTTGGCTTGGTGCTCTAGCTCGGCCAGGCTAGCTCTATGGATAATTATTCTCCCCTTTATCCTGCCCTCTTTGACAAGCCTAGATACAGCTCCCTCTATCAAAGCACTCGTATCCGGCACATATACTTCTTCACCGGCTGGACCCAGTGTTATCGACATACATTATTCCTCCACAGATCATTCTCTCCTATTCGAAAACATTGTGTTAAAACCTTATATATTGTAGTACCTACCTGATCTACCCATAACGCTAATTATATCTCTTATATAGAGAAAACTGATAACCGATACAAAAACGGACATTAGTATATAGGTGTAATTTATGACTCAAAAACCACTCTACTTGATATCCCTGATCCTGCTTGTCAGCCTTATATTATTGCTCGGAACAGCTTATGCGCAACAACAAGCCCATAGCCTCTACGAAGAATCCAGAACAGTCATCCCTGACAACCTGCCATGGTACCCTGTAGTGGTAATAGGAGATAATCGTCCAACCAATGTCAACAGCATCCAGCTACCTAAAATATTCTACATGGTTGTCAACGAGACAAAAGAGATCTATCCCATCGCAGTGATTGGAACAGGAGACCATACGGGTATGGGTACCCAGGAGCAGATAAACGTCCTGTACAATGCATTGAAGGGTTTGCAGAACGTATGGCTAGCCCTCGGCAACCATGATCTTGACGCCCATCAGGAAAAGTATTGGATACAAGTAATAGCGCCCGACCACTACCATGTAGATGATATCCCGGGCTGGAGAGTATTTATCCTCAACAGCGAGTGCAGGCTTTCAATGCAGTGGAAGGCCCAAGTAAACACTATCTGGAATAATTTGGGCAATCGCTCGCTCATACTGGTCTTCCACAGACCAATATATCCTAAGGTAGAACACAACCTCGACCCCGAGAGAGCCAAATACCTACTTAATAAGATCGCACAGCACGGCCATGTAAAACTCGTGTTACAAGGCCATTGGCACGGCTATGCATCGGAGGTTAAGAAAGGGATAACGTGGATAATAACTGGGGGTGCTGGGGCACCACTCTACGACTATCCCAAGACACCGCCTGATAATGCCACTATAGTTCTCGAGAGAAACCACTATATCGTGCTAATACTATATCCTAACCAGACGTTCACCTATGAACCCATATTAGCTGGGAATGGAAGTGGCACCCTAAAGATTATCAGGATAAATACTACCGCATATAAGATAATCAACACTAAATTGGACATATTCAAGAAGCCTGCATGGATACCTGTCAGGCTTCACGTTAACGTCAGCGGCTGGGATGTATACGCCTCCCTCATAGTGCCTCCTAATGCGACCATCATAGTGAACTACGAGATAAACGGGTATGACGTAAAGATAACAAGTAATGCCACCAACTGGTACGCCTATGCCACTCCGTTCGGAGGGGCAAACAACGCTGTAGTAGGAAAACCAGTGAATAATGTAGCCGAGCTAAAACTATACAAGTTACAAACAACAACTACTACAGCAACAACCACAACGACAACTACATTCACCACAACTACGACAACTACGAGTCAGACATCATCAACCACTACAAGCCAGCTAGCAACGCCCACAACAACTATAGTACAGCAAACCACAGCACAGAAGGGCTCACAGACAGAAATACTAGCGATTAGCGCTGCCATAATAATAGGAGCGATAATAGCCGCGATATTCATCGTGAAGAAAAAATGATTAGGTGTGTGGGCAGGAATAGTTTTAATAAAAATATTTTTCTTTACAAATAATTCTTAGCCCATCTTTATCTCTGCTCTCTTAAGGAACTCATTGATCATGTCCTCGAGTGTCGGACCCTCTATTATCTTTATCCTGAACTCTACGCGTACTACTGGCTTATTGATCTTTATGAGCCTGGTGATATCGCTTGGTGTTCCAAGGATAACTGCATCTGCTGGCACGTTGTTTACGGTTTGTTCTAGTTCTTTCAGTTGATCCGGAGTATACCCGGTGCTGGGGAGTACTGGACCCATATGCTTGTATTCCTCGTAGATCTTCTTGAAGAATGGCGTAGCATATGGTCTGGGGTCTACTGGTTCTGCACCGTACTTCTTGGCTGCCACGTATCCAGCGGCATAGGGTGCTCCGCCATGTGTTACGGTGGGCGAGTCCTCGATCACGAGTACTTTCTTGCCCTCGATGAGCTCAGGCTTGTCAACAGTTACCTCGCTCACAGCCAGGCTTATCTCTGCCTTAGGGTTAGCCACCTTCACGTTTTTTTTGATCTCCTCGACCGCACCAGGCTTTGCCTGGTCTACCTTGTTGATTATAACGGCATCGGCTAGCCTGAGGTTTACTTCACCTGGGAAGCTCCTAACCTCTATGCCTGGCCTCATCGCGTCGGCTACTAGTATCATGTAGTCTGGCCTGTAGAAGGGCCAGTCGTTGTTGCCTCCATCCCATAGAATGATGTCGTTCTCCTGCTCGAGGAGGGCCAGTAGTCTGCCGTAGTCTACGCCTGCGTACACGGGTAGCCCCATCCTTATGTAGTGCTCATATTCTTCGCGTTCCTCGATAGTTGCCTTGTACTTGTCAAGGTCCTCCATGGTCTTGAACTCCTGTACAGCCATTTCTTCTAGGTTTCCATATGGCATCGGGTGCCTCACTATTCCTACCTTGTATCCTCTTCCAACAAGTATCCTGGCTACCTCTTTGGAGACGCTGCTCTTACCGGCTCCTGTCTTTACGCCGCATATGGCTATGACGGGCCTGCTGCTCTCGATCATGGTCTCCTTGGGGCCCAGTATCCTGAAGCTAGCCCCAGCACCGAGAACTCTGCTCATGACATGTCCTAGCTCTTCATAGGTTAAGTCGCTATAGCTAAGGACGGCTTCGTCGATGTGGTACTTCTTTATTATTTCCTCGAGATAGTTCATGCTTAGTATAGGTATTCCATCAGGATATAATCGTCCGGCTAAGCTGGGCGGGTATCGTCGGCCCGCAATGCCGGGTATCTGAGTCTGTAGAAATGCCACTACCTTGTACTCGGGATTGTCTCTGTAGATCACGTTGAAGTTGTGGAAATCTCTGCCAGCCGCACCCAGTATGACTACTTTTTTGACCATAATCCCGCACCTCGTAATAAGAATTGTATATGCTATTACTATGTGATGGTGATTCGATATTTAAAATCCAACGGTTTGGTGGGTTAATAGTGGGCTCCACGAAACATGTATCGAGTAATCATATAAACTATCAGGAAGAAGAGGAGGATAAACGATATCATTATCAGCATAATCCATAACGGGCTAATATACCCTGTCCTAATCACAAGGAACGGGAATATGACTATGACTGTGCCAGTCTGATTGGCTTGTTGCTGAGTCGGCGTAATCATTCCCATCATAATCAGTGTTATCCCAAAGAATAATATAACAAACCCGATCGTAATTAGTGCGAATCCCGCTATGCTTCTGGTAATTGTCCCTTCTGGTCCGGCCGACAAATTCTTCTCCCTAAACTATATTGTGTAGAGGAGTAGTAGAAAGGGATTAAGCGAAAAAATATTTTGGGAAAAGAAGTATTGTTTTTCCCTAGCTAGTGTTAGAGTAGATCTACGTTCTGGAGCTTCTCTAGGAGCTTGTTGAGCTTTTTCATCATTACTTTGCGCTCGATACTGGCTACTAGTCTCCTGGTGCTGATCACTGCGTCTGGGTTGACGCTTATGCTGTCAATTCCAGCCTCTACTAGGAACTCCACGATCTCTGGGTAGACGCTGGGTGCTTGTCCACAGATGCTGACTGTTGCACCCTTGCTGTGCGCCTTCTCGATCAACATCTTGATGGCTGCTAGTACTGCTGGGTCACGCTCGTCGAAGTAGCCCATGTCAGCCAGGATCTGGCTGTCACGGTCGGTTGCCAGTACTAGCTGTGTCAGGTCGTTGCTTCCAATGCTGAATCCGTCGACGTACTCGGCGAACTTGTCTGCTAGGAACACGATGCTTGGTACCTCAGCCATTGCCCAGACCTTGAAGTCCTTGCCCCTCTTTAGGCCTTCCTCCTCCATTATCTTGAGGGCTCTCTCCAGCTCCCAGGTCGTCCTTACGAATGGGAACATTACCCATACGTTCTTGAGCCCGTACTCTTCACGTACTTTCTTGATAGCGCGTACTTCTAGCCTGAATGCTGGCTCGTACTTCGGGTGGATGTACCTGCTGACACCACGCCATCCGATCATCGGGTTCCTCTCGTCCGGCTCATACTTCTCGCCGCCCTTTAGTCCGCGGTACTCGTTGGTCTTGAAGTCACTGAATCTTACCACTACTGGTCTCGGATAGATTGCCTGTGCAACCTTGGCAATTCCCTCTGCTAGCTTGTCCACGAACAGGTCTTCCTTACCGATCTCGATCAGGTATAGTGGATGGTACTGCACCCAGTCACTAATTATGAACTCAATCCTCATTAGCCCAATACCGTCGAATGGTAGATCCTTATACCTCTCAATAGCGTCTGGCTCGCCAAGGTTCATGTAGATCTTGGTGGCTGTTACCGGGTATAGTGGTAGTAGCTGCTCGGGGCTTATTCCTACAGCCGCTACGCCTACCTCGGCCTTCTCCTCGGGCTTTACAAGCTCCTTCACGATGCCCTCGTAGACTACGCCCTTACTGCCATCAACGGTTACCTCCATTCCGCTCTTGATTACCTCGGTCGCCTTTCCAGTACCTACTACTGCGGGTACGCCTAGCTCACGGCTGACGATTGCCGCGTGGCTTGTCATTCCACCCTCGTCGGTGACTATTGCTGCTGCCTTCTTCATTAGCGGAACCCAGTCAGGGTCAGTCATCTTGGTTACTAGGATCTCTCCCTCCTTGAACTCTTCTGCCTCCTTGCTGTGTGGGTCGAAGATCACCTTTGCTATGCCAGCGCCGATGCCTGGGCTGGCCGGTAGGCCTCTCGCCAGGATCTTTGCCTCACTTAGGCTGACGATGTTCTTGCCCTTTATCTCTACTTTCTTCTCTTTGCCTTCCTTCTCCTTCTTCCTGCTCCAGAAGGTCTCTGGCCTTGCCTGTGTTATGAAGACGTTCTGCGGGAATGGTAGATCATTGTCTACTGCCCACTCGATGTCCATGTGTCTGCCATAGTGCTCCTGTATCTTGATGGCTAGCTCGGCCAGCCTCTTTACCTCCTCCTTGGTGAGGCTTGGCTTGTCGGGGTCGAATTTCTTGACGATGTCTAGGTCTACTACTTCGCCCTCATATACCCAGGCCTTCTTCTCCTCGTCCCAGTGTACCTCGATGTTGGTCTTCCTCTTGGGGTCCCATATAATAGCTAGGGTCTTGTGATGTACCTTCTCCTCCTTTATCTCGAGAGTCTCCTTGTCGACTACCCACTCATCAGGAGTTACTTTACCTGCTACTACTGCTTCGCCTAGCCCCCAGCTACCCTCTATTACCACTACGTCTTCCTCACCGGTTGCTGGGTGGAGGGTGAACATTACGCCAGCTGTCCTACTGTTAACCATTTTCTCAACGGTCACGCTCATTAGGCTCTTCTCATGAGGTATACCGTGCGCTACACGATAAGCTACTGCACGGGCGGTGAAGAGGCTTGCCCAGCAGCTCTTAACCATCCTAACAACGTTGTCCTCACCCATAACATTCAGATATGTGTCCTGCTGGCCGGCGAAGCTTGCCTCTGGCATATCCTCAGCTGTCGCGCTACTGCGAACAGCTACGCGTAGTTCGTCAGGACTAATGTTTACCCTTTTGGCTAGTTCTCGATAATATTCTCTAATTTCTTTTTCAACCTCTGGTGGCATGGGCTGATCCATGATCATTTTCCTGATCTTAGCGGTTGTCTCCTCAAGGGCTTTATAATCACTAACATCAAGGTCTCTGAGCATACCATATATTGTTGGGCCTAGCCCTGTTTTCTGTAAGAAGTATTTGAACGCATAAGCGGTTACTGCGAATCCTGGAGCTACTGGTATCCCGTTGCGCAGCATTTCTCCGAGGTTTGCGTTCTTACCTCCTACTAGAGGAACATCCTCCTTTGTGAGCTCTTCAAGCCATATGCAGAATCTCTTCTCTTTTGGAACATTCGCCATTTTGAATCACGCCCCCTTCTAGGCGGGGTTTCTAGGATGGTTATATCGGGTGAAC
>JALWQP010000022.1 GCA_027083045.1 Desulfurococcales archaeon | reverse complement strand
ATTCTATCTATTCGTTTGATCAGGTGGAAGAAATCCTCCTTGAAGCTCGGATCCAGTCTGCTCTCTTCAAGTAATAGGAGGATCTTTTTCCTTATCTTGTCGGCCTCACTCTCAATCTTCATTGTCTCAGCTAGCTTCTCCCTTGCCTCACCTATACGCATATCGTTGAGTAGCTCTATCCCCCTGTGGAAAGAGTTGACAGTATCTATGATCTTAGATACGTATTCCTCGAATAACTCGATTATCGGTTCTGGGAGTATATCCCTTATCAACCGCTACTCAGCCTCAGTGATAGAGAATCAAGTATCTGGATTTTATTTTTAATCATGGCTTACTCGAGGCCAGCGCCAATATATTGTCGGGTTCTGTAACAGTGATTGTTGCTACGCGTCTTCTATGGTATAATCTGACGCTTCTGATGTATACGACGTAGTCGGGGTGAGTGAGTGATACTGGCCGATCTATTTTCTCCGCTATGATCTTTACTGCATCACTGCTATGTGCGGGCATTCTTGTTTCACGCCAGTAGAGTCTCCCGCGTAGTGTTACGCGGTATGTTTTATCCATGGGTATCTTTTTCTCCGCTAGCTCGGCGGATTTCTCCGCCACGTCTTCCACATAGGGATTAGTGATGGTGTCAATAGGTATTATCCTGTAGATCAGGTTTAGTTTGTCTCTATGTTGTTTCAACACCTCTACCGCTTTGTAGGGGTCACTGACCCTGAGTAGGATTACAGCTGTAGCGGCATCAACGACGACATAGTTGTCGAGGATATCCCTCAATATGCTGAGCACATACCGGTAGTTCTCGGGGCCTGGCTCATGTGTCACCATTAGGTTAAATCCGGGCATTCTACTATTCTCCTCCATATAATGGTGTTTTGAAGCATTACAGCTATGTAGGTTAGGATAGGTTGTTTAGCTAAAAATAAGTTCTTATCCATATGGATAGTCTGCTCACATTCATGTTAGCCTCTCACGCATACATGATACGCCGTAGGACATCATGGCGAGAACTTCTATGATACCGACTAGGTCAATCCCGCTATCCACGCTGAACTCAAGTGTGTAGGCATCACTTCTCTTAATGAAGGATAGTTGTTCCGCAACGTCTGCTATGAGTGAATCCCTAACAATTACTTCGACCCTATATGGCCTGGATAGCTTTAAGGGTTTAGCCCTGCCCTCTTTAAGGGTCTGAGCGGCTTTCTCGAGTCCTTCTTCTAGCCCAGCTAGTACTTCGGGTATACTATCGAATCCTCCAGCGTATCTGCTATATCCTCTCTTAAAGGGCACAAATATGGCCCAGGGAGTATAGGTCTCTACTTCTTCTCTGAGTGCTTCATCGCCTGCAACTAGGACTACCGGGACATTGTATTCGCCTGCGTACAGGGCGTTTAACAGGTATTCGCTCGCCTTATTACCATTGACTTTTATCATGGCAAATGATCTGCCGCTCATAGTATGATCCAGTACTCCGTGTTTAGTCCCGGCGGCAGCATGGTAGCCTATGAAGAACGCCGCATCAGTATCGTTGTCCAGACCGGCCAGCATAGAGTAAGGTCTAGGGTATCCCTGTATAAGCGTTGTTTTCTCAGGCATTTCTAGATAGTTGATATTGGTCATGGCGCCATGGCTATCAGCAATAATAACTCTATTAAAACCCAGCTGAAGGAGTTTTTCAGCGGCCTTCTTAGCAATGATGGTCATGATCTTTGAGCCCAGCTGGAACTGGCTGAGCCTAGGTCCTAGCATGGTTGTCGAGGAGATGCCTGGGAGCCCCTCGATATCGATTGATATGAAGGCCTTCATGCCCGACACCCTATAAACAAGTTATATCTCGATCACTCTATTAATGATGTTTCTGAACAAGTTTATCTCACGGACAGTGTGAGCCTCTCTATTAACTATGTATAGCGATAATAGATCTGGGAATTTCGAGACGAGATTTCTGAGGAACGTGTACGTGTTGATATCACCTATTAAGAACTCTATATCGGTTAGCGTATCTATGATCAGGACTGGGAGCTCGTTTTCATTTACAAGGCTTAGAGCCCACCTTATAGCATAGAGGAGGTGTACTGGGGAAGGCGGTGATTCAAACCTGTTATCCTCTCTCGAAACCGTGGACTTGCCGGGGATAATATCTATACGTGTTATCCTGCTCCTAGGAAACCTTAATGCCAAGGCATCCGCTACTAGTGAGCCAGGCCTTGTAGCCAATATGAAGTTTATATTCTCTCGCCTAGGCAGTATCAGGGAGAGGAAGAACACTATTCTCTCATAGGTTTCAACTGGTTTATTGAAGTCTGTTTCTACAAGTATATGGCTAATATTCTTAATTTCACCTATTTTGAAGTGAAGTATTTGGAGTAGATTAATACAAATTATCGCTAGTATGGATACTATGATGCTCGAAGCTATGCCCATGTAGTAAATATTACCTGTTAATAAATATGTAAAGCCTCCCGTGGGCAGAAATAATTGTGTGAAAACCATCTCATTAAATATAATGTTCGCAAATATTGCTAGAACGGAGAGATCCGCTAGGTCTATTAAAGTATAGAGGCTTTCCAAGTATACAAACCTCGTAAGAAGATATGCGTCAAGTACTAGACCCAAAAGTGATGCTGCCATAGTAGATATCACGGCTAGATCTTGCAGTCTAGGTATTAATGCTCCTTGGGAACCCATTGTATATGCGAGGATCAGGTTGATGATTACGAAGAATGCTAAGCCCATAGCGCTAAATATCTTATTCCTGATGCTGAGAGGCCTGATCTCGCTTATAAAAGACGTCATAACGTATACGAAGTACATGAACACGAAGAATGCTAGGTTGTAGACGTAATTGTTTATAGTGAGAATAGGCTCTGGGGCAGTAATTGTACCTGTAACCTCCCCCATCGCTAATACTAGAGCCAATGCTAAAGCGAACGATGATAATGTGAGAGAGCGGAATATCGACGGAGCTATCCTGTATATTTCCCTTCTCACGAGAAGAAACAAGATTATAAATACAAAGATTAGGAGAGCATCAATGATCGCGGACAAATACTTCGAGTACGGAAGATAGGGTATTGTCTCGCTGACAACATGTATGCCTGTAAGATACTGTTCGAGCATGAATAAATAAGGCGATAAAGAAGCAAAGAAAGCAAGGAGAGAGACGGGGAGGAGCCACTCGAATTTCTTCTCAGCTATCACAACATACCCGGTGAACGGTACCTGTCCATCTTTATCCAATATGTGTTCCTCCACTTATTTCTCGGCAAGTTTTAGTTGTCGATAATATTGTCTTAGATTACATGATTATTTAATCCGGTCTAACCGATATTAATTATGTCATTAGATTCTCGAGGAGGTGTTAAAGACTGTGAGGTTACCGGAGATAGGTGAAGTCAATGAAAAAGAATACATTGTTAAGGAAGAAGATTCGCCCGTGTTTCTTGCTAGACAAGGCCTGGGCGTCCTAAGTACTCCGAGAATGATAGCGTTGATGGAGATAGTTTCGAAGGAGCTATTGGATCGCGTCATCGGTGATGAGTATACTAGCGTTGGAATACATGTTGACGTCTATCATAAGAACCCTGCCCCGGTTGGAGCTAGGCTCCGCTTTATATCTAGAGTAGTGGATGTTCGGGGCAGGAAAATAGTATTCGAAGTAAAGTGCTTAATGGGCGACAAGGTAATAGGTGAGGGTATGCACGAGCGCTTCATCATTGAGTGGAGAAAGCTCAAGGAGAAGATCGAGGCTATGGAAAAGGGATGAGTCCTTTTTATCAGTATATATTCTATATCACGAATTATTCATACCAGTAGGAGTATCTATTTTAGGGTTGTTCGGAATATTCTGAACATGGTGAACAACTTATAGGGAGTGAGATAATGCGGAGCCTGGTAGCCCTCCTAACATTTATAGGTATACCGGTTGCCGCCGCCTCAGTAATCACCACGTTATTACATGAGTCGAGGCCCCTCACGCTCCGGGATTTGTCTGAGAGAACAGGATATGCGAAGAGTCATCTTTCAACGCATTTGAAGCACTTGGTTAATGCGGGTCTCGTGGAGATCCATCATGAGAGAGGGAAGATCAGGTACAGTGTCAGGAAAAAAGCTGTTGTTCAGTTGCTGCAACAGCACCTTCATAAGCTCCATATCTATATCCGCCAGGTCTCCAGCGAGATAAACGATCACGATCTCAAGAGGGAGCTCGACGAGATCGCTCACAGTATTTCACAGTTGTTTTCACGGGGTGAGAAGCAATGAAGAGCCTGCGTGTACTTGAAGAAAACAATACACACGTTATCCTCGGCTTTAACGGGAAAGGCTCAGATGTTGCTCTAGCAGCCTATAATGAGTTGGCGAGGATCTCAGCGAGAACCAGGTGCCGAAGGTTCACGTTCTTCATAGTTACGAATAAGCCTTCGCCATACTATATCGAGGACTTGAGATATGTTCTGCAGAACAATATAGCGTACACGATTGTTATGAGATACGTAGGTCTCGACATGGAGAAACTATCACGGCTTATCGACGAGATCAAGGGCTCCGGTAAGCCCTTGATCGGCGTGGTCGAATCCGAGATGGAGGAGATATCCCGTCTACTCGAGGAGAAAGGAGTCCGGGTCGTAAGGGTCTAGGGGTGAGACTATGGGAAGGTACGAGGTCGTCCTAACTGTTGATAGGTCTATGATGAGCAATCATCATGGGAAAGAGTTCCTCGGCTTCATGGCGACTGGGCCGGCGATGGGCATACCAGAGAAGCTCTGGCAGTGGCTCGCCGCCCCGAAGATCAAGGTTGACTCGGAGGGCAGACCTGTACAGGCACCCTATGGTATGAGGAAGGTCGAGGCGGTATTGTTGGACGCAGGGTTCAAGGCCGCGATAATAGATCCTGATCATCTACACAAGCACCTTGACACTATGAAGGTCATGATGGTTGGTCATCACGACTACTTCGCATACGGACCGCCAAGCAGCGAGTTCTGGAGCATGACTGGGAAGGAGCCGCTTAACAGGAGGCTATTCATAAAGTTCATGGACAGCCCTGTCGTCAGGAAGGCCAAGGAGAAAGGGGTAAGATTCATAATGGGTGGGCCAGCGGCTTGGCAGTGGCTGTGGGAGCTCGAGCTATGGAAGAAATGGGGTGTTGACACGGTCATTGAGGGGGAGGTGGAGAGGGTAATAGTTGATCTTGTTCAGAAGGCTCTTGATGGAGAGGAGCTCCCGGACTACGTGTACGTGGGTCCCGGCGACTCTCCGAGCATTGAGGAAATACCTGTTATTAAGGCCGCGAGCGTGAACGGCCTGGTAGAGATTATGAGGGGTTGTCCTAGAGGCTGCAAGTTCTGTAGTGTAACGCTCAGACCGCTACGCTTTATCCCTCTAGAGAAGATCAGGGAGGAGATAAGAGTCAATAAGAAGGCCGGGATAAAAGGAGTCATACTACACAGCGAAGACGTCCTACTGTATGGCGCAGACGGTGTCAAGCCACGTCCAGAACCATTGTTGAAGCTACATAAAATGGTTACCGAGGAAGTCGGGCCGAAGGGCGATATCGCGTGGGCGCACGCCAGCCTTGCCGCTATCAAGTATGCGGAGGAGAAGTACGGCCTGGTATCCAAGCTCATGCACGAGTACATTCTCAACGAGCATAGGAACCTGCTCGGCCTAGAGGTAGGCATAGAGACGGGTAGCCCGAGGCTGGCCAAGATCATAATGCCCGCTAAGAGCCTACCCTACAAGCCGGAAGAATGGCCTGACGTGGTGGAGGATGCGTTCAGGATAATGCATGAGAACTACATGATACCAGCCGCTACACTAATCCTGGGCCTCCCCGAGGAGAAGCCCGAAGACGTCGTCAAGACGCTCGAGCTACTTGACAGGCTCAAGCCCTATAGGAGCGTGATCGTGCCGATGTTCTTTGTGCCTATGGGCGCGTTGAAGAAGAACATGTGGTTCATGAGGGAGCACCTGAAGCCCGAACATATCGATGTCCTCGTGAAGTGCTTGAGGCATTCTATCTACTGGGCCGAGGAGATCATCAACAAGTTCTACCTTAAAGAGCCTTATCTCGCCCCGGTGAGGCTAGGCATAAAGCTCTTCTTAAAGTTCGCTAAACGCGGGCTGAAGACTCTGAAGCCAAGCCTCGAGGCAATGATAAGGAAGTAGGGCTTATCCCCCGGGGAAAACAATATTTTTTCCATAACCTCTATTCTCCATTAATTAAAGAACTATTACTGCTTGGGTGAGATTATGAGGTCATTTTACATCACGACGCCGATATACTATCCCAACGCTCCGCCACATATAGGGCATGCCTACACGACGGTTTTCGCTGATACCATTGCACGTTATCACCGCCTCCTAGGCGATGATGTCTTCTTCATGACGGGGACCGATGAGCATGGCCTCAAGCTTCAGAGGGCCGCGGAGAAGATGGGTATTAGTCCTAAGGAGCTCGTCGACAAAATGGCGGAAAAATACAAGTGGTACTGGGGCCTCCTCGATATAAGCTATGATCACTTCATACGCACGACCCATGACTATCATGAACGCGTCGTGAAATACGCTATGAACAAGCTGTACCAGGAAGGCCTCATTTACAGGGCAAGCTATGCTGGCTGGTACTGTGTTAACTGCGAGAAATTCTATAGCCGCGGCGAATACATAGAGATTGATGGCAAGCCCTACTGCCCAATACACCGTAAGCCCCTGGAGTGGCTGGAGGAGGAGACCTATTACTTCAAGCTCAGCGAGTTCGAGGACTTCATGAAGGAGGTGCTCAGGAATAGGCATGTGGTCTATCCCGAGAGCTACGCCCAGGAGATTCTCGGCAAAATAGAGAAGGAGGGTCTCCGCGACGTAAGCATTGCGAGGCCTAAGGAGCGTGTATGGTGGGGGATAGAGGTCCCGTTCGACCCAAACTACACGGTCTACGTTTGGTTCGACGCCCTCCTGAACTATCTGAGCGGAATAGGGTTCCCCGAGGACATCGGGCGCTTCAACAAGTACTGGCCGGAGGTACACCATGTTATAGGCAAGGACATACTATGGTTCCACACCGCTATATGGTTCTCAGTACTAAAAGCCCTAGAAGTCCCCCTGCCCAAGAAGCTCCTTGTCCACGCGTTCCTCATAAACCGTGGCCTCAAGATCGGTAAGAGCGCCGGGAACGTGATAGCGATCGAGGACCTCCTTGACAGGTACATGGACAGCAGCGGCGTCAGATACATATTGATGAGGCTGTTCAATATGGCGAAAGACATAGAGGTGACCACAGACCTCTTTGACTCAATATACAATAGCGAACTAGCCGACACCTACGGCAACCTCGTGAGACGCGTAGGCGTGCTAGTCAAGAAAAAGCTGGGCGGAACAGTTGAGTCGGGGGCAATCGATGAAGAACTCGAAAAAACGCTGAAAGAAACCCTCGTAAACTATCGGGAGGCAATGAACAACTACGATGTATCGGGAGCGCTGACAACAGTAATGGATCTCCTACGCCGGGCAAACGCTTACATAAACGAGAAACGCCCATGGGAAAAACAAGACCCGACAAAAGAGCTCTACACCCTACTAGAAACAATAAAATACTCAACGACAATGCTCTACCCCGTCATACCCAGAGCAGCTGAGAAAACAGCAGAAGCACTAGGCTTCAAAATAACAGACCCATACCAAGAACCACCGACAACACAGAACAAATACGAGGTAAAACAAGCCCCAATACTCTTCAAGAAAATAAAACCCTAAACAAAATATTTCCCCTAAACTAAAACCATATCCTAGGAGGGCCCGTAGCCTAGCCTGGATAGGGTGCCGGCCTCCGGAGCCGGTGGTCCCGGGTTCAAATCCCGGCGGGCCCGCCACTGATCTCAGACTTTTTCATAATTTTGTTTAATCTTGAAGAAAAACTTCAATGTTAAGATGCATGACCTAAATTTCTAGGGTTTTCTTGCTTCTACTAGGTAGTATGGCCAGAAAGCAAGCCACTTATTGAGGAGAATCTCCAATTCAACGCGCAGATAACTACTGTACTTCCTAATCTCATTTACTGGCAGTAGATAGCTATAGAGTGCATTTTGCTTCAACAGTTTCTGTCCCTTCTTAGTATTGCGGAGCTCGGGGTCTAAGCCTTCATCAACTATAACTATCTTTGCGCCCGTCCTAGCCGCTCTAAACATTTCCCTAATAGCAAGCTCCTTCTCTTCAAAAGTGTTTATACCACCCACATGGAAAACGGCATCAAAGTAACTATCTTTCAAAGGTAGGTGAGAAGCATTAGCT